>NZ_JAIUIC010000010.1:0-276022 GCF_020165455.1 Mesorhizobium sp. BR1-1-3 | reverse complement strand
AAATTGGCCGATCTGTTGGCGGGACAGCGCCCCCCTCTGCCCTGCCGGGCATCTCCCCCACAAGGGGGGAGATCGGCTGTCATCGCTAATCATCCCTCACCCCGCCGTACGCGCCAACTGCAGATCCACGAACTGCACGCCCTTGGCCGCCATCCGCGACCACTCGGACTCCGCATCGAGTTCGAGATAGCGCACCCACAGCCGCCGCGCCTCCGGCAGATCGCCGGCGTCGAATTCGAGCCGGGCGAGGTTGAACACCGGATCGGCATAGTTTTTGTCGAGCGCGATCGCTTTCTGCAGGTGCCTTCGCGCCGAGGCCTCGCGGCCCTGCTCGCTCATCAGCCCAGCGAGGTTGAACCAGGCCTCGACGAAGGCCGGATCGAGTTTTATCGCATTGATATAATCGTGCGCGGCGTCCGCCGCGTGGCCGCCGGCGCGCAGGCAGTTGGCGCGGTTGAAGGCGGCAATCGCATCGCTCGGATCGATGGCGAGACAGCGCTGGTAGAGTGCGGCTGCCCTATCATGGTCGCCACCCTCCTCCGCCGCTTCGGCCTCGGCAAACAACTCTTCCAGTGTGTCGTCGCCTGCCGAACCGGCGCTGCCCAAATCGAACAGAAGCTGTCCGTCGAGTTCGCTCTGGCCGCCTTCGAGGTAGATCGCATCGGCGCGCCCATGCTGCGAGCCGACATTGAGCGACTTGGCGGTCAGCGACGCCACCGGGCCGGAGCGGTGGACGGAGCGCGCGATCGCCCCCCATGTCGCGCCGCCGGCGACGAGCCCTGCATATTTGCGCGCCAGGATCAGGTCGCGGAAGGAATAGGGTTCTGCGTCATGCTCGAACGCATCGAACAGTGACAACAAATCGAGCTCGGCGCCGGATAGCCGCGATTGCTCGATCAGCGATTGCCGCGACAGCGAAGACGCCTCCGGTGCCTTCATCAGCCCGAGAAGGCGCAGGAATCCGTTCTCGCTGATCAGCGTCCGCCCGGCCCCGCGCTCGGCGGCGACACGGCGCTCGATCTCGGCATCGCCGTTCCTGGAGAGCCCGGCCTTAGCAAGCAGCGTGCGGCCGCACACGACATGCGTGGTGCGCCTGGTGACGCCGCGCCGCAGCTGGCCGTGCTGGCGTTCGACTTCACGCGCGGCCAGTCTGAGCGGAAACGCCGCCAGCGCGCCGATGGTGCCGAAAACAGCGCCGGCCGGTGCCGTCATTTCTTGCTCTTGCCGACCGCCTTCAGCAGATTGGCCTTCAGCGGATTTTCAGCAGCACCACCCGCTGCCGCTTTCTTCGCGGCTGGCTTGGCAACCTCGTCGGCCTTGCTCTTCGACTTGGCCGGCGGCTTCGATTGCGACAGGCTCGCCTTCAGCGCATCCATCAGGTTGATGACATTGCCGCGCTCCGGTGCCGCCGCAATAATCGGCTTGTGGCCTTTCAGCTTCTCGCGGATCATCGTCATGAGTGCCGCCTCGTAGCGGTCCTCATAATTCTTCGGATCGAAGGTGGTTTCCTTCTGCTTGATCAGCGCTTCGGCGAGCTGCAGCATTTCGGGATCGGGCTTGCCAGCTGGAATATTGCCAAAATATTCAGCCGTTCCGCGCACTTCGTTCGGGTTCCTCAAGGTACACACGAACATGCCGTTCTCGCGCGCGCCGATCGTCACCACGCGCTCGCGGCTCGACAGCACAAGGCGGGCGATGGCGAGCTTGCCGGATTTGCGCATCGCTTCGCGCAGCACGGCGAAGGTCTCTTCCGCCATCGCGCCGTCGGGCGCCATGTAGTAGGGCGCGTCCTGGTAGATGACGTCGACCTCGTCCTCGTCGACGAAGGCCTCGATGTTCATCGTGTGATTGGATTCGATGCGCACCGCGTCGAGGTCTGCATCATCGATGATGATGTACTGCTTGTCCTCGTATTCGTAACCCTTGACCAGATCAGCACGCTCGACGAGCCCTAGTTCGGGGTCGACCGGCTTCATGTTGATGCGGTTATGGGTCTTCTTGTGCAACTGGTTGAACGAGATGCGCTCGCTGGCGCTGGTGGCGGGATACAACCGCACCGGACAGCTCACGAGGCTGAGTTTGAGGTAACCTTTCCAACTTGCCCTAGGCGCCATGAAACACTCCTACGCGGTCATGCACTGACATTTTAGCTTGAGCATGATCTTATCCGAAAACCGGTTCCCACTTTTCGGGATCATACTCTGCAGCGCTTTCGTCCGAAGGACGATTGGCGCCGCGCAAATCCTACACCGACCCCACACGATACAGGCAAATCCCTGACGAAATCTTTTAGGACGCCTGAGGGTCGCAGGCGAAGGATAATTCAAATTGTACGAAGCGTCGATCATACTCTTCGTCGTCTTCGGGCTAAGCAAGGAGCGAAGCGACGCGGCGCAGACCCTAGGATGACGAGCGCAGGGTCGGCAAATCCCGCGCGAACTCGTCGATCTCGGCCCACGGATCGCCCGACGTCGCCAACAGCCCCGGCAGCGACGAATAATTCAGATCCTGCGGCGCATCGATGGATTCGAGGTCGCTCCAGCTGACCGGCGTCGAGGCCGGCAGATTGGTGCGGGCGCGCAAGGAGTAAGGTGCTGCGGAGGTGTGGCCGCGCGCATTGCGGTGGTAGTCGATGAAGATGCGCTTCTTGCGGTTGTCCTTGCCCATGGTGGTGGTGAAAGTATCAGGCGCCGTTGTCGCCAGATGCGTGGCGATCGCGCTGGTTGCCTGGTGCAGTTTCTTCCAGTTCTGCTTGCCTGTCACAGGCACCGTGATGTGGATGCCGCTGCCGCCGGAGGTCTTGGCGAACGGCACCAGCCCCAGGCGCTCCAATTCGTCCTTGATGTGCACCGCGGCCTCGACCACCTCGCGCCAGTCGATCCCTTCTCCCGGATCGAGGTCGAGGACGATCTGGTCGGGTCTGTCGAGGCTGGCGCGGTGGGTGCCCCAGGTGTGGAACTCGACGACGCCGAACTGCGCCAGCGCCAGATACCCTTTCGCGCCTTCGACCGAGAGATAGGATTTGGTTTCGCCCTCGGAATTTGTCGCCTCGAATGTCACCACCGAGGGCGGCATGCCGGTGAAGGCGTGGCGCTGGAAGAAGCAATCCTTCGGCAGGCCGGTCGGGCAGCGCACCAGCGACACCGGCCGGCCGAGAATGTGCGGCAGCATGAAATCGCCGACCAGCGCGTAATAGACAGCGATGTCGAGCTTGGTCGGGCCGGTCTTGCCGAACAGCCGGCGCGTCGGGTTGGTCACCCAGATGGTGGCAAGGTCAGCCTCGGCGATCAGCCGCTTGCGTGTCGAGGATACCGGCGTCGACAGGCCGACATCCCTCAAACCGCGGAAGACGCCGTGGCGCAGTGCGTTGTCCACTGTGCGGTTGGCGTAGTGGATGCGCGCCGACAGCAGCGGCCGCACCCAGTTCATCTCGCGCATGACCTCGCGCGGAACGCCCTCGGGCGCGGTGGCGCCTTCCCGCAGCGGCTCCAGCCTGGCGAGCAACTCACCGGCGGTGGCGGCATCGAAACCGGTGCCGACCTTGCCGCGATAATGCAATTCACCATCCTCGAACTCTGCCATGCCGAGCGCCGCCAGCCCTTCGGCCGCATCGGAGATGGTGAAGCCGGCGATGACGAAGTCGCCCGACTGCAGCGCCTTGGTCTTGGTCCAGCTTTTGCTTCGGCCGCTCTGATAGATGGCCGTGGCGCGCTTGGAGACGACACCCTCCAGCCCCAGTTCCGACGCCTGGTCGTAGAGCCCCTGCCCCGAGCCCTCGACATGGTCGGAGAACTGGATGGCGGAATTGGCGCCGAGGCCCGATAGCATCTGCGCCAGCAGCGCCTTGCGCCGGACCAGCGGCGCCTTGGTCAGGTCCCAGCCGTCGAGATGGAGAAGATCGAAGGCGTAGAAATGGAGCTTGCTGCCGGCGCCCTCGGCCAGCGCATCCTGCAGCAGCGCGAAACGGCTGATGCCCCGGGCGTCGAGCACCACGATCTCGCCATCGATGATGGCGTCGCGGCACGGCAGTTTGGCGAACGCATGCGGCAGGTCGCCATAACGCTTCGTCCAGTCGATGCCGCCACGGGTGATCAGCTTGACCACGCCGTCAGTGAGATGCGCCATG
This sequence comes from Mesorhizobium sp. BR1-1-3, assembly GCF_020165455.1. Taxonomy (NCBI): domain Bacteria; kingdom Pseudomonadati; phylum Pseudomonadota; class Alphaproteobacteria; order Hyphomicrobiales; family Phyllobacteriaceae; genus Mesorhizobium; species Mesorhizobium sp. BR1-1-3. Next base: position 271,896 of record NZ_JAIUIC010000010.1, on the reverse strand, counting down.
GTGCGGTAGCCGTCGAATTTGATCTCGTGCAGCCAGACTTGTTTGGTGTCTTCGCCATCGGGCGGTTTTGGCACCTGCGTCGCCAGCTGCGGCTCGATACGGGCAAGCATGGGGGCCTTGAAGGCGCCCGGCAGCGTGCCGGGCTTCAGCGATCCCTGTCTGGGCACGGGTTTGGCGGCGGGCTTTGCCGGCGCCGCCAGCTCCTCGATGCGCAATCCGGATTTGACGCTCTCCGGCCGGGCCGTGAGGATGTCAAGCGCGGTGTCGGCGGCGAGGTCGCGCTCCTTGAACAGCAGCCAGTTCTTCTTGTTTTCGTCTTCGCCGGGTTTCGGCTTCAGCCGGGTCAGCATCCAGCCGCCATTGAGCTTGTCGCCGGCCAGCCGGAACTTGAAGGCGCCGGTGCGCAAGCTCTTTTCGACATCGTGCATCGGCGCCCAGCTGCCGGTGTCCCAGACGATCATCGGCCCGCCGCCATACTCGCCTTCGGGAATGACACCCTCGAAGTCGATATATTCGAGCGGATGATCCTCGGTCTCGACCGCCAGCCTTTTGTCGGCCGGATTGAGCGAAGGCCCGCGCGGCACCGCCCAGCTCTTCAAGACATCGCCGACCTGCAGTCGCAGATCATAATGGTCTGCGGTGGCGTGGTGCTTGTGCACGACGAAGCGGTTGCCGTCGCTGCTGACGAGCCCGCCAACCGGTTCCGGCGTCTTGGCGAATTCGCGTTTGGCGCGATAGGCTTTGAGCTTTGGTGGAGTCGTCATCGCAAAGATCGAAGCACGGCGGCCAGGAACAAGCCAGTCACGCTCTCAATCGTCAGCAGCCGGCGTCAACTCGAGCTCCGCCGGCGACAGCCCTTGCTGCAACTGGCTCAGCCGGAATTCGTCGACCCAATAGGCCTCGCCATCGACCAGAACCCGGGCTTGGTAGGTGCCCTCCGAAAAACGCTGCTCGGTGATGTAGACCTTGTGACGATCGAGCGCTTTGCGCACCGCGGCGCGTTTGGAATTCTGACCTGTGACGGGACTGAACATGACACTGCCCTCGGTCGCCCTGACACGCAACGCGGCCGCTGTCGGCGGCCTTGCGACTGGCTCCAAGGATGCCGGAGACGAGGTGTCCTGTCAATTTCGTGGCAGTGCAGATTGCAGTCCGGTTAAATTTTGCAGTCTTTTGAAGATGCTCGGGTCTCGGCCTGAATCACGATGTGAAGCGCGCGAAGACGTAGCCGCGCGTGATCGTGCCTGTTACCGCCAGCCTACGAAGCGGCCGGCATACCCGAATGAGTGGATTTCCGGACTTCCCCGATGAGATCGAGTGTCGCTGCCGCGACCTCGGCAACCTGAAGCCGCTGCACACAATAGACCCCACCGGGGTTGTTTTCTTTACAAACACCTGGAGCGATGCATGGACAGGGCATGGGCGGCTGGAGCGTCCGGTTCGGGACACCGAACGGGCCCCATTGCTCAGGCGACGTCAGGCCGTACAACCCCACCGCTGGAGTTCCGACAGATGCCGCGATGTGCATCGGGCCGCTCTCATTGCCTAGAAAGATTGATGCTTCGGCCAACAATGCCGTCAGGACTTCAAGCGAGGCCTTTCCGACGACACTGGCGACCGGCGACGCTGCCACTTCAAGGATCCTTTGCGCGGCAAGCCCCTCATCCGGCCCACCAACGAGCAGAGATCGCAACCCGGTTTTGGCGTATACCTCGTCGATGACCGCAGCAAAATGTTGCGGCGGCCAACAACGTCCTTCGAACCTAGCGCCGGCATGCACGGCCACATATGACTTCTTTGCCAAAGCGTTTTCCGCAAGAATCCTGGCACACTCTTCCTGGGCGGTCCCGTTCGGCTGCAGCCGAGGCGTTGGGTCCGGACAATCCAACTCAAGCGCGTGGAGTGGAGACAGGTTCCTGTAGAGATAATGGGGGCCGCCCTGTCCGAAAGTCGCGGCGAGAACGTTTGCAAGCTGGATTTCCCAGAACTTCATCGGATGCTCGGAAGGATCGAAGCCGACGCGAAGTGGAGCGCCGATCAAACGATGCATTATCCGCGAGGTTTTTGAATCGGTAAGGTCGATGCTAAGATCGAATTTTCGACGCCGCAGATCAGAGATGACGCCACGATAGTCGCTCAAACGCTTGAGCAGAGTCCTTCCTCTGCCGCGGGATTCAAAGCCAACGGCAACATCGGCGATCCCTTGTGCGACGATGAACTGCTTGAGTCCCGGCGCACAAAGCATGGTTACCGATGCTTGTGGATAAGAAAGACGCAGATTGCGAACCAAAGCAGATGTCAGAACGACATCTCCAATGTACTTCGTTTGAATAATGAGGATGGAACGAATCCCATCTCCTAAACTTGCATTCATCGAGATGATCTGCCGAAAACGCCAATTTGAGAAAATCTGCCGACGACACTCATTTCTGAACGTCAAGCGCGCTTTCAAATATAGAGCCAACCAACCCTGTCAACAACCTTGCCGGCCTTGGTGCCTCTTTGCATCGGTCGTCGGCAGGACCGGCAAACGCTCGTCCTCAGTCCTTCAATCGCCGCAAGCGGCGCGTCAGGCCCTGGACGGCTTTGAGCAGCCGGGGGCGCGACCGCGTCATGCCTTCGACCCGGCTGCGCAGCAGAATGGCTGCGTTCGCAGCCCTGCCCCGCACCGTCACCGGTTCGCAGATCTCGGCCAGAACCGAACTCGCGGCACCAATATGTTGCTTGTAGCCCTGGCCGCCGACCGACAGGTCGAAATAGTCGAAGCCCCGCTCGCATCCCCACATCATCAGCTTGCCCATCGTCGTCAGGCCGGGTGAGACATTGGCGACCGCGTTCTGGTCGATGCCCAGCAGGAGGGCGTGAAGTGTGCCTTTTCTGACCAGCACATAGATGGAGGCGAGCCAGGCTTCACCGACGCGTAGACCGAAGAGCCGCACCGATCCATTGGACAGGCCTTGCAGCGCCGCGGCGCGGTAGAAATCGACGACCGGGACCTGCGTCAGGAGGTCGAAACGCCCAAGCTCACGAAAACGCTTCAGCCGCAGTTCCAGCAGCACATCCAGGAGCTCCTCGGTCAGATCCGGCGTGTCGGCCTCGACCAGAGCGAGGCCACCAAGCTGTTCGAAGCCGCGGCAATGCTTGCGGAAGGCCTTGGCAAAGGACGGCTTGCAGATCCGCTTGATGAGCGTCTCCGGGTCGCCGTGCAGGACGAGGCCGGAGGTGACCTGGATGGAGTCGCGCGCCACCGAAAGCAGTGCCAGCGGATTGACGAGGCCGTGGATCTGCTGCGGGATCCCCGCGATATGGATGCGATCCGCCGGTGGCAGAACGGCACGGACCGCCGCCCACATGGCGTCGGCACTCTGCCTGGTCCACGCTCTCCCATCCGCCAGCAGCGGCACCGAGTAGTCGCACACGCGGCAGCTCAGCCATTCGATGACGTGGTGGCCGAGGGCCCGGCGCCGCATCAGCGGCAGCAGCATGGCCGGCGCGCCGGTCACGGCGTCACTCACCTCGATGACGACCAGGTCCGCGTCCTTGGGCATCAGCCGTGCGGCGATTCCTTCGACCCAGGCATAGTGCTGATGGGCAGTGCAGACGCCGTGCGCCTCAAGCAGCAGCCATAGCAGCCTTACGGTGTCGAAACTGGTGTGCAGCCGAGCCGTGAAGTGCGCGGTTGCATCAGCGTTGGCGACAGTCGGGGAAAACCGCCCACCGGGCAAATCCCTTATCGGAGTCGTTCGCGCCGCGTAGCTTGCCACATGCTTCTCCCGTCATTCCGATCCCCCACGCAGGCGCCGCAAGTCCCGCATCAGTCCCTGGAGCCTCTTCAGCAGCCGAGGTTTGGAGCGCACGAACACCTCGGTCCGGTTGCGGACCTCGATGGCTGCGCTCACGGCGCTGCCTCGCACCGTAATCCCGTGGCAAAGCTCGCGCAGGCCCGAACCCACGGCACCCATATGTTCCTTGTAACTCTGGTTGCCGACCGACAGGTCGAAATAATCGAAACCGCGGCCCCGCGCCCAGCTCATCAACTTGCCCATGATCAGAAGTCCCGGCGAGACATTGGGCACCGCGCCCTGATCGATTGAGATCAGCAGAGCATGAACGGTGACTTGATGGATCAGCAGGTATTGTACCGCGATCAGAGCTTCACCAACACGCAACCCGAAGAGCCGCACCGATCCATCCGACAGGCCCTCGAGAGCGGCGTTTCGATAGAAGTCGACAGCCGTCGCCTGCGTCAGCAGGTCGAAGCGGCCCAGTTCGCGAAAGCGGCTGAGCCGCATCCGGACCAGGCCGCCGAAGATGACCTCCACCAGGGCCGGCGTGTTGGCTTCGACCAGTTCCACGTCGCCAAGCCGTTCGAGGCGGCGCCAGTCCTTGTTGAAGGCCTTGACGAAGGATGGCCGGCATAGGCGCTTGAGCACGGTTTCCGGGTCGCCGTCGATGGCGAGGCCGAAGCTGGTATGCAGGGAATCGCGCGTGGCTGCGAGCAAGGCCAGAGGGTTGGCGACGCCGCTGATCGATTGCGGAATTCCCGTGATCTGGATGCGGTCCGCCGGCGGCAGCACGGAACGCACCGCAGCCCACGCGGCCTGCGCCGATTGCATCGTCCACGGGCTGGCATCGGCCAGCAGCGGTGCCGAATAGTCGCAAACGCCACAGCTCAGCCATTCGATCACCCGATGGCGGAAGGCCGGCCGCCGTATCAGCGGCACCAGCATTCGCGGCGCGCCCGTCACGGCATCGTTTACCTCCACGATGAGCAGTTCCGCACCTTCCGGCATTAGCCGCGCGACGATCCCCTCGGCCCAGGCATAATTTTGGTGGGCGGTGCACACACCGTCCGCCTGGAGGCGCAGCCAGAGCGGCCTCACCGCTTCCAAGCTGGTGTGGAGCCGCGCCGTGTAGGCATCGATGGCGACGACGGTGGCCGGATGGGAGGACTGGCCATCGGGCGAGCCGGTCACCGCAGCAATTTGCACCGCCTGGACTGCCATGTTTTTTCCTATCGCTTTGCCGTAGCGAACGGCAAGGTCCGCCGCCACGCGCCCAACCGGCTGTCGCGCGCCTCATCGGGATGCTCGATATTCCACATGCGGTGATGCGCGAAATACCACGATGCCACGAGCACGAACATCTCCGAGACGGCGGAACCCAACAACGCCCACGGCGGAGACGCGATTGCCAGCAGGGCCGCGATCAGCGCCAGCCCGACGACCGCGCCGCCCGTGGTGATGAACGCGACGATCCGAAAATCGCCGAGTATCTCAAGCACGATGCGGGGCATGATATAGAGCATGATCGGGACAAAATTCGCGATCACGAAAAGCCCAATGAACCAGGTCGAAGCGTCCTGGAGAGCCTGGGATTTTATCATCGGCAGGACGAACATGATCGCACATCCATAAGCAAGGCCGCCGAGCCCCATGACGAGCGCCCAGATCTTGGCCTGCGTCCAGACACGGCCTGTTTCATTGTTCCGCATCAGCCTGGCGAGATCCGGCTGCGTCATGTTGACGAACGCAAGGCTGATGATGCGCAGCGGAGCAAACAGCACCAGAACCGCCGCCAGCGGTGCGTAGGCGGCTGGCCCGGCAATGCCGGCGACCAGCAGCGCCAGACATTGACCCTGGATGTTGGTGGTGGTCGCGCTGAATGCCGACCAGCGCAGTTGGGGCCAGAGCCTGACATAGCGTCGGCGCGTCGGCATGCGGAAGCTGATGCGAAGCGAGCGCCGAGCCAGGCGGACCAGGACGAAAATGCCGAACACATTTGCGGCTGCAAGTGCATAGAATACGGTCTGCAGCGGGTCTTGGACCAACCAGATCGACAGCCCGGTCAGGACACAGCCGGCGACTGTAAAAGCGCCATCGCTGATGGAGACGACAACCTGCTGGCGCCGTGCGAAGAAAGCCGTGCGCATATGGCTGCGCAACGACCAGGCACCGACGAAGCAGCCGGCGGCAATTCCGCTTGGATCTCCAAGGACATGCATCAGAACAGCCGTGCCGACGGCCATCAGCAACGCCACGATCAGCGCCGCCGTTCCGAACGCCACGTCATAGGTATCGACGCCGGCGCTGTTGGTGCTCTTGCTCATCCAGATGCTGGCGGGAACAGCGGTGAGCGACCTGATATAGGACAGGCCGACCCCGCCCATCACCATGCCGATGGCGAAGAGGCCGTAGCCCTGCGCGGACAGCATGTGCAACAGCATGATGTTGAGGGCGAAATGAAAGCCGCTCTGCATCGCCTCGCCGCCGATCATCAGCACGAGGCGTCGAACCAGATGGCTCGGAAACGCTAACTTCACGGCCGTGTCTCCGCTGCGCGGGCAGCGGGCGCCCTGCCCGGCCGCGCGATGGTCGTCTTCAGCTTTTCGGCGGCGATCGCGGTGATCGCCGCGGCCGCGACCGGCTCGCTGAAGATCGCCTCGTAGCGCGCGCGCCCGGCAGCGACAAACCCGCGCCAGGCCTCAGGGGCGAGGATGATCTCCTGCAATTTCGCGCCAAGAGCTACTGCGTCGCCGGGCGGAACATGCCAGCCGGTCTGCCCGTCGCTGACCACTTCCACCAGCCCGCCGATCGCCGACACAAGCGGCGGCCGGCCATAAGCCATCGCCTCGATGGCGACGCGGCCCAGCGATTCCGGACGCCGCGACGGCACGGTGACGATGTCGGCCCAGCGATAATGCTCCGAGGGATCGGGAATGAAAGGCAGGACTCCGACGCGCTCGACAAGCCCCATGGTTTCGACCAGTTCGGCAAGCGCACGCTCGCGCTCGGTGCTTTCGAAGGCGCCGCCGACCAGCCTGACCTCGACCCTCGCCTGGAGTTCTGCCGGCATCGAGGCGATCGCCTCCAGCAGGACCTCCTGCCCCTTGATCCGGTTGATGCGGCCGAGCAGCAGCACCCGCAATGGGCGCTTGCCGTCATACGTCATTGGTTCGACCGCCGCCGGCCCGGCAACGCCGTTGTAGACGACATATGCGCGCGCCGCCTTGGGATCGCCAAACGCGGTGCGTGTCGCGCGCGAATTGAAGATCAGATCCGCATGGCTCCAGCGCATCAGGCCGACAAGTACCCTGCGCATGGCGCCTTCGGGGATTTCGTGGATGTGCAGGACGGCCTTGTAAGGCAGCAAGCGCGCGGCCAGCGCATAGTCGGCAACGATCGAGGTGTTGACATAGACGAGGTCGCAGGCCTTGAGGCGCCGCCACGCCCTGAACACGGCAACCGGCAATCGCGCCATCTCGACTGTCGCAAGGCGCGCAATGGCCTGGCGCCTCAACACCCAGAGCGGTTCGAAGACGATCCGGCTGGCATGCGCTTCCAGGATCTGGACGATCGGCCCGCTGCGCGGCAAGACCACCTCGATGTCGGCCGACGGAAACGCGGCGCGCAGCGCAGCCACGCTCTCCGCGAAGCTGCGGTCAGAACCATAGAGTTCATAACCCTGATGAACGCAGGCAATCCGCATCTTTGTTTCCCGCCGGGTGCTGCAACCATCGCGCTGGGCGATTGTGGCAGAACCCCGTCCGCAAGAATCATGCCTGGTTCGATATGTCCGCCTATCGGTTCGATATGTCCGACTGCCGGCCGTACGCCCCTGGCATTGCTTCGTTTCGATACAGCTACGCACAGAAGGGTTGACCGAGAATGAAACAACCACCGGGTTCAACACCGTTTTTTTACAACCCCGCGCCATGATCCCCTCCCAGGATACCGAAATCGGAAGATGGCACGAAAGTTGCGGTCTGCTCATTATAAATTAAGCAATATCTAATATATGAGATGTGTGAAAGTGCCGCCGGCCGTGAAACCAGAAAAGCCCGCCATTCTAATCCTGGGGACCCGCGGCATACCCGCGGCCCATGGCGGCTTTGAAACCTTTGCCGAAAAACTGGCGCTGTTTCTTGTCGGGCGCGGCTGGAAGGTCGGCGTCTATTGCCAGGATGAGGTCGAGCGGATCGACCAGCGGGTGCGCAGCGAAACCTGGCGCGGCATCGAGCTCATTCACATCCAGGTCGCCTCCAAGGGACCGCGCGCGACCCTGGAATTCGACTGGCAATGCGCCCGCGATGCTGCCAGGCGATCGGGCGTTTGCCTGGTGCTCGGCTACAATGGCGCGGTCTTCCTGACCTGGCTCAGGCTGAAGCGGCGCAAGATCTTCACCAACATGGACGGCATCGAGTGGCGTCGCCCCAAATGGGGGATGGCGGCGCGAACCTGGTTCTGGCTCAACGAATGGATCGGCGCTTGGGCCTCGCATCGGCTGGTCGCCGATCATCCCGCCATCGCCGATCACCTGGCGACGCGCCGGCCGCGCAGCGCCATCGCCACCATCGCCTATGGCGCCGATCCGGTGGCATCAGCGCCCGAGGCGCCGGTCCGGGCGCTCGGCCTCGAGCCCGGGCGTTATCTCATCTCGATCGCGCGCATCGAACCCGACAACAACATCCTGCCGATTGTCGAATCCTTTTGCTCCACCAAGCGCGACATGAAGCTGGTGGTGCTGGGAACGCTGTCCGACGACATCCCCTACCATGCCGCCATCCGCAAGGCGGCGAACGGCTCGGTGGTGCTGCCGGGCGCCATTTACGACCAGGCAACGGTGAAGGCCCTGCGCTTCCACGCCCGCGCCTATCTGCACGGCCACACGGTGGGCGGGACCAACCCGTCGCTGGTCGAGGCGCTGGCGGCCGGCAACATGGTGATCGCGCATGACAATCCCTACAACAGGTGGACCGCAGGGGCTGCGGCGATCTACTTCACCGACAAGAACAGTTGCGCCGAGCGGATGCAGCAGGCGCTGGACGATGATGCCCTGGTCAAGGCCTGCGGCGTTGCCGCGAGGGCGCGGGCCCGCGAAGCCTTTCGCTGGGACGATGTCCTGCTCGCCTATGAAAACGAGGCCTATCATCTGCTCGGCATGACCGCCGCCAAGACCACTGCGATGGATCACGCATCGCCAGGAACCGTATGATAGGCTGGTCGCGCCGGCGGGTGCTGCGGACCGCGCTGTCCACTGCAGCGGCTCTCGGCTCGCTCCCGGTCGCACCAATCGCTCGCGCCGCCGCCGGGACGCGGTTTCGGCGCGGCGTCAACGCCTGGCCCTGGTTCTCGCTGACGCGTGAATTTCCCGCACCCCGCACCGACTACGGCTGGCCGCCCTTCCAGTCGCAACGGCCGGTGCCGACCCCAGACGACCTGCGTCGGTTGCGCGAGACCGGGCTCGATTTCATCCGCTTGCCCATCGATCCCGGCCCCTTCCTGGCCGCCGACGCCAAGACGCGCAGTCAGTTGCTGGACATGCTGGACGCCGCCGTCACCGCCACCCTCGACGCCGATCTTGGCATCATCGTCAACATCCAGGCCAACGCTGCCACCCATTACTGGAACCCCGACCGCATGGTCTCCAGCACCGCCGCACCCGCTTTCGATCTCTATCGCGGGCTGGTCGGCGAGCTTGCCGGCAGGCTGGCGCGGTTCCAGCCCGGCAGGGTGGCGCTCGAGCCGGTCAACGAACCGGCGCAGGCCTGCGCGTCGAACGTCTGGTTGCAAATCCAGCTCGCGCTTCTGACCGCGGCAAGGGCATCGGCAGCGACCCTGCCGTTGGTCGTCACCGGAGGCTGCGGCTCGATGGTGAGCGGACTGACCGCGCTCGATCCGGGCCCGCTGTCGCCCTTCGAGCCGATCCTGTTCACCTTCCACTTCTATGAGCCCTATCTGTTCAGCCATCAGGGCGCGCCCTGGATGCGCGAGCCGGTCTATCGGTCGCTCAACAATGTGCCGTGGCCGGCATCCGCCGGCTCGCTGCAACAGACGCTGGCATCGGTCAGGGCGCGCATGGCGCAGGACACCGAAACCCCTGAAGACGCCAAGCAAGCAGCCTATGCCGAGACCGAGCGTGTGCTGAAAGTCTATTTCGACGCCCAGCCCGACCGCTGGTTTGTCGACAAATATCTTCGCCAGGTCCGCGATTGGGCCGACGGCCATAGCCTTGCGCCGGAACGCATCATCATGGGCGAGTTCGGCGCGCTGCGCACCGACGCCCGCTATGTCGCCGCGCCCAACCCGGATCGCGGGCGCTACATCGCCGATGTCAGGCGGAGCGCCGAGGAACTCGGCTTCGCCTGGGCACTGTGGGATCTCTTCGATGGCATGGGCATGATGGACGACACCACCCGGGCGCTGGACCCCGATATCATCGCGGCGCTTGGCCTGACCATGCCGGCGGACTGACCGGCCTGAACGCTGTCCGCGCCGGCCGATAGAGCACCAATGCCAGCACCACGAACTTGGTCAGCAGCGTCGTCTTCGACGCGACGCTTTCCGAAGTGTTGATCAGGATGACCCAGCCCAGCATCGGCAGCCAGATGCCGGGATGGCAGCGGCGCGCCACCTCGAACAGGAACAGCACGAAGCCGAACGTCAGCAAAAGCGTGAAGAAGGCGCCCTGATAAAGGACCGTGCGGATGATCGGGTTCTCGATGCCCTGTTCAAGACCGTTGATGCGGCGCAGGCTGTCGATCAGGTCGACATCCGGCCCCACGATCAGATCGCGCAATTCCAGGTGCTTGAAGAGCTCGAACATCTCGACCCGGGCATTGGCGCTGCCGCTGTCCGACACGAAGCGCTCCAGCAGCGCGTCGAAAAAGCCCAGATATGCCGCCACGATGATGACGACCGGCAGCAGGGCGGCGAGCATGAAGCCGAGTGCCGCACCCAGGAGATTGACGCGGCCCTGGCGCAATTTGGTGATGCCCTGAAAAAGCAGGTAGCAGCCGCCGAGCACCACCGTCGTCACCATCGCCGTGCGGCCGCCGAAGGCGACGAGTGCCGCGCATTGCAAGCCGATCAACCCTATCCGCACAGGCATCGACAGGGATCTGGCACCGGAGAGCAGCGCAAGCACATAGATCGACGTCACCATGGCATTGGCAAGCGGATGCCCCTGCAGCGCGCTCGAGCGCAGATCGGTGGTAAACGCCACGCCGTCGAGGCGATAGGGGAAGATAAGCGTCTTGGTGGCGAACTCGAAAAGGGCAAGCAAGGCATTCGCCGTCATGACCACGTGGACGACGGTCTGCAGTCCGGCGAAGGTCCGTTCGTCGTCCTCGCTGAGCATCAGCACGAGAAGTGCCGCAGCCACGAACGTATCGATCATGCCGGCCATACCTGGCCGCTGCCTGGCGATGACGACAACCAGAAGCACGATCGATATGGCGGCCATCAGCGCGCTGGCCGGCCGCCTGTCGGCGAGATGGACGATATGGCCGACCGGATTGCCTGATGCGCAGGAGCGCCAGGCAAGCAGCAGGACGATGAGATAGGTGGACGGGTGGATCTTGGTCGCCGGGTTGCCGAACAGGCCATCATAATTGTAGCCGACCAGCCACAGCATGCCCCCCGAGATGCTGAACAGCACCGCTACCGCCGCGATCAGTCCGAAGCGCGTCAGCGCATCGACCGAGGTGCCGGAGATGGGCGTGCCGGCACGGGGTGCGGCAGCACCATGGTTCGAAGCGCTTGCGCTCCAACTGGCCACCATATCAGGCGGCCTCGTCGACCAGCAAGGCGGCTGTCGGCAGGCGCCCCATCACGGAGACCGCCTGCGAAGTCGTCGTGACGTCGCGCATCGGGGTGGCGTTCAGCGTGGCGACGAGCACGATCTCGTCGGCCATGGCGACCAGCGGCGAGGCATTGAGATTGTCGGCCAGCGCGCCACCGTCGATGACGACGAGCTCGAAGCTCCGGCTGGCCCGCGCCAGCATCTGCTGCGCAAAATAGATGCCATGGGCTTCCTGGAAGACCGCCTTTGAGCGTCCCCTGCCCAGCACGGCAACGTTGCTGCCGGCGGCGTAATGGCTGACGGCCTCGAACGCGTACTCGCCGCGCAGAACATCGAGGATCCCCGGCTGCGGATCCTTCTGGCCGCCGCCGCCAGCATTGGCATCGATGAACAGCACACGGCTGCCCCTGGATGCCGCGGCATTGGCCAGCAGCCGCGCCACCCGGCTACGCTGCGCGCCCTCGCCCGGCGACGATGTCACCAAGATGGAAGGCACCAGCGGCCAGTCCGCCGGACGCTGGCCCGAACTGAACATGCGCCTCAGCGCAAGGCCGACGACGGCATCGGTCTTCTGGCTGGAGGCGGCGGCGCGCGCCCCGCCGAAAGGCCACCAGCGCCGGCCTGTGTCCGACTTTGCCGGCACCACGCCCAGCACCGGCGCGTCGATGGCCGACTGCATCTGGGCGCTGGAAAGCACCGTCGGCGAGGAATATTCGGCGATCAGCGCCAGACCGGTGCCGAGCCCAAGGCCGCCGAATATCGCGCCCAGCAACAGCAGCGGCAGAGGCGGCCAGCTCTTCTTCAAGGCGGGCATGGCGTTGGAGATGATGCGCGCATTGGTGCTGTCGACATTGATCTGCTCGCGCGTCTCCTGGGCGCGCTGGAGATAGTTCGAGTAGACGGAACGCAGCGCCTCGAGGTCGCGCTGCAATTCGCGCAGCCGCACCGAGGCCTGATCGGTGTCGAGCGACTTGCTCTTCATGCCGGCGACCTTGGCTTCCAGCGCCTGCTGGTTGGCCAGCGCCCGTTCGTAGTCGGTCTCGGTGGCGGTGGCGATGCGGCCAAGTTCGCGCGCGATCAGCTGGCGCGTGTCGCGCAGTTGCTGCTGGGCTGCGATCAGCGAGGGATGACGCGGCCCCAACTCCGTGCCGAGCTGCGAGACCTGGTCGACCAACGTCGCCTCTTGCGCCCGCAGGCTCGAGATCACCGCCGAGCGCATTGCTTCCGAAGTTGCGTCCGGCGTGCCGCTCTGCCGGCGCATCTGGTCGACCTGCGCCTTCAGCGCCGCGGTGCGGCTCTGCGCCGCCGCAAGCTGCGTGTTGATCTCGGTCAGTTCCTGGTCGCTGACCAGATTGCCTGCCGCCATCACCATGTTGTTGGCGGACTTGTAGGCTTCGACGGCGTTTTCGGCTTGCTGGACGCGCTTGCGCTGCTCGTCCAGCCGCGCGGTGATCGACTCGGAAGCGTCCTTGGCCATTTTCGCGCGCGCGCTCGCCTGGTCGACCAGGTAGGCCTGCGCGATGGCGTTGGCCAGGAGGGCGGCTTTGTCGGCGCTCTTGGCAGTGACGATGACGTCGAGGACCAGGACCTTGTCGGCCCGCTTCACCGCCAGGCGCCGGCGCAGTGCGTCGAGTGTCTGCACCGACCTGTCGCCTTCGGCTGATGCCGAACCGAGCAGGCGCGACAGCAAGCCCTGCCCATTGAATTCCGGATCCTGCGTCAGGTTTGTCGCCGCGATCGCCCGCATCAGCACGCCTGTCGACTGGACCACGCTGACCTGGCTCTCAACCTGCGTGATGCCGCCATCGGGTGAGATACGGCTGGGATTGACGTCGTTGGTGACCACCTGCAGGTCCTGCGGATCGATCAGGATTTCCGCCGCCGAGCTGTAGAGCGCCGGTGTGAAAAGGCCGTAGAGCAGGGCGACCAGCGTCAGCAGTGCGACGGTGCCGAAGATCCAGAACCGGCGGCGCACCAGGATGCGCTTCAGATCGCCCAGTTCGACAGTGGAGGCTGCATATGATCCCGCGCGTGCCGGATCTGGGGAGTGTTGCTGAGGAACCATGGGCAGGGATGATTGCATGGCTGCCTCCGACAATACTCCATATGCCGGCAAGATCAGTTTGCGGCGCTAACCTAGCTATTCCTCCAACTGTTAAAACATTGTTAATTATGTTGAGAGGTGACGTGAATTTTGGCACGCGGTTTGCTTAAAAATATACATATCGAGGTGTTTGCTACGCAGCGAGCGGAGACGAATGCAAATGGGGTTACAATTTGACCGGACCGGCCTGGCCGGCAAGGCCGGGCACCGCCTTTTCGGACCTCCAACATGCAGATAAGCCTCCGCCTGGACGGCGACTGCGTCCGCGCCTTTCACGTCACGCTGCTGGAGCGCCTCGCCGCGCTCGAAGACGTCGAACTGTCCGTCGATGTCAGGCCGGCGGGCGGCGGCATTCCGCGCAGCGCCGCGGCCCTGTTTCAACTCGAAACGGCGATCCACGGACTGTCCCACGATGGACTGGCCAAGCGTGTGCCGCTTTCGGCGCTCGCGCCCTACCGGCAGTCCCCCGCTTCGCCTGACCTGGTCATCGACCTCTGCGGCGATGTCAGGCTGGAAAACACACGGATCTGGCGCGTCACCTATGACGGCGCCAGCGGCGAAGCGGCCTTGCTGGCCCTGATCCTCGCAGGTCGCACGCCGCTTGCCCGCATCGAGGAGAACGGCGTTGCGATCGCCGCCGGGCGTCTGGGCACCGAATATGGCGGCATCGCGCTGGCGTCCTTCCAGGATATGCTGGCGCGCACAGCAAGCCTGATCATAGCTGCCATGTCAGGCGCGGCAAAGTCCGTGCCTGATCTGCCCGAACCGGCGCAGGTGGGTGGCCCGCCGCCAATGCCCTCGGCGGGCAAGCTTGGGGTCAGGGCCGGCAAGGCGCTGGCGCGGCGGATCATCCAGAAGATCTATCACCTTTGCTACAACGCGCCGCACTGGAAGGTCGGCTGGCGGCAAACCGGGAGCCGCGATCTGTTCGAGCTGCGCGCGCATCCGGCGTCGGGTTGGCAAGAGTTGCCGGACGACGGCAGCCGCTTCTACGCCGATCCGTTCCCCATCCTCTACCAGGGCCAACTGACCCTATTCGTCGAGGACTATATCCATCGGCTCGGCAAAGCCATCATCTCCGCCGTTCCCTTCGGCCCGGCAGGCCCGCTCGGAAGGCCTGAACCGGTGTTGGAGCTGCCCTACCATCTCTCCTACCCCTTCGTCTTCGAGCGCGGCGGCGAGGTCTGGATGGTGCCGGAAAGCTGCGCCAACGGCACGGTCGATCTCTACCGGGCCACAGCTTTTCCCGGCGGATGGGTCAAGGAGGCGACGCTTCTGTCCGGTGTCGTCGCCAGCGACGCCACGCTTGTCGAGCATGGCGGCGCCTGGTGGCTGTTCGCCACCGTCCGCGACGGCGGCGGCGCCTTCTCCGACGCGCTGCATCTGTGGTCGGCGCCGGATTTTCGCGGCCCCTGGACGCCGCACCCCAAAAATCCCGTGCTGATCGATATCGCCTCGGCGCGGCCGGCCGGCCGCATGGTCAGGCGCGGCAACGACCTGCTGCGCCCGGTCCAGGACTGCCGCAGGAGCTATGGCGCGGCGCTTGGCATCGCACGCATTTCTCACCTTGATTTGATCGGCATGGAGCAGGTCGTTGAAACCATCTTAAATCCAGGTGCGCTATGGAGTGGGCGTAAACTTCACACGCTCAACGAGGCTGGCGGCTTTGAGTTCATCGATGGCTCGGCGATCGCACCGCGCTGGAAGCAGCGGACCCGCGATTAACCTAAACATTGGTTACTACCAAGCACGCGCGCCGGTTGCTTGCGGTTGATTTAGGTCCGGAAGATATTTTCTACCGGAGATTGTGAAACGCGCCGTTGCCATCAGAAAGAGCAGCAAAATGAGTATCTCAGAGGCTGGCCCGGCCCAAGTCGATGTGGCGATCGTCGGTGCCGGAATGGCCGGCACGACCTTGGCAATTCTGTTGGGACGAGCCGGCCGCAAGGTGGCGCTGATCGATCCGCACCGCGTCCACCATGAGGAATTCCGGGCCGAGAAGATCGGCATGGACCAGATGCTGCTGTTCGAAAAGCTCGGCCTCGATGCGACACTCAAGCGTCTCGTCACCTCCACGACCGACACGCATGTCTTTCGCCTCGGCCAGTTCTTCGCGCATGAGAAGAAGGCTGAATTCACATTCTCCTATGGCGCGCTGATCAATGGCCTGCGCGACGCCTTGCCTGCGCAAGTGCCGCTGACGGTCGGCAAGGTAACCGAAGTCTCGACTGGACCGGACCGGCAGCGGCTTGTGCTGGCCGACGGCACCGTCATCGATGCCCGCCTGCTGGTGGTGGCAACCGGTCACGGCGAGGCGGTGCGGCGCGCCGTCGGCGTCGAGCGTATCGAGCAATCGAAGGCGCATTCACTGTCGATGGGATTCGACCTCGCCATCTCGCCCAGCGATTTCGGTCATCAGTCCGTCACCTGCTACAGCAGGCGGGCCGCCGACCGTATCGCCTACATCAGCATCTTTCCCCTCGGCGACAAGATGCGGGCGAACATGTTCCTCTATCGCAATGTGGCCGAGCCGTGGACGCGGGCGTTCCGCCAGGAGCCGCAAAAGATGCTCTGCGAATTGATGCCCGAAATAGCCGTGCGATGCGGCAACTTCGAAGTCGCGAGTCCTGTCGAGATCAGGCAGATCAGTCTGAGCACGACGCAAGGCCATCGCCGCGACGGGGTCATCTTCATCGGCGATGCTTTCTGTACCACGTGTCCGACGCCGGGCGTCGGCATCGGCCGCGTGATGACCGATGTCGATCAGCTCCATTCGGTTCACATTCCACGCTGGCTCGAAACTCCAGGCATGGCGGCTGACAAGATCAACGCCTTCTATGACGACCCGGTCAAGGTGGCTGCCGATGAGGATGGCATGCGGGTCAGTTACTATGCCAAGTCGATTACCGCCGACACCGGGCTGGAATGGCGCGTGCGGCGCCTGCGCAACAACACCGCGCGCCAGCTGATGATCATCGGCCGTAAGGTCCGGCATCTGGGACAACGGCGGGCACCCGTGGCCAATATGCGATAGGGCGCGACCAGTGGCGCCCTATCGCCGATATTGATTGCCCTTGTCAGGCGAATGCGTCAGACGCCAATCAATCACTGACGGCCGGCGGAGGTGTCGATGGGGCAGTCTGGGCCGTGACACCCGAAAGCCTGTCGCGCTTCTGCAAGGTTGGTTTCTCGTATTTCTTCACTGTAAAGTGCCCTCCGAATTGATACGGCGCCAGCAGAACCAATTCCCAGCCCCGTGTCAATTGTGCCATTACTGGTTCTTACGTCGTATCCACGCCATCGCGGTCAAACGATTCTTCACTGTTGCATTGCCGGCACATATCGGCTCCGACAGGGCACCTCATCCCAGCGCCAATCGCGCGCTCCTCGGCCGCGCGATGTTGTAAATCGTTTCATCCAAGGTATTTTGGCCATTGGGGAACAGAGGGAATAGTCATGTCCAACAGCGCCTTGCCGCTGGTCATCAGTGCGCCTGAACCACGCACGCTCGACCTGATCTTCACAGCCCGGCAGCTGGCGCGGCTCAAGGCGCACTATCGCATCGTCGAGACGACCGCTGACGGCGTCGCGAAACTGCCGGCCGACGTGCTGGCCGAGGTGCGCTATATCATCGGCCAGCCGCCCATATCGCCCGAAACGCTCGACCGGATGAAGGCGCTGCGCTGCGTCTTCAATGTCGAGACCAACCTCATCAACAACATGCCCTACGAGACGTTGTTCGCGCGCGGCATCCATGTCGTCACCACCGGCCTGGTGTTCGCCGAGCCGGTCGCGGAGCTTGGCCTTGCCATGGCACTCAATCTCGCCCGCGGCATCGTCGATGCCGACCTCGCCTTCCGCCAGGGACAGGAACTGTGGGGCGGCGACGGCAACCAGACGGCGCGGCTCTTGTCTGGCGCCGATGTCGGCATCATCGGTTTCGGCGATCTCGGCCGGGCGCTCAACCGGCTGCTGTCGGGTTTCCGCACCCGCACCAAAGTCTTCGATCCGTGGCTGCCGCCATCGATCCTCATCGACAATGGCGTCGAGCCGGCCTCCCTCGACGAGGTGCTGTCGACCAGCGACTTCATCTTCGTCGTTGCCTCGGTGACCAGCGAGAACCAGGGTTTTCTCGGTGCCGACGCCTTTGCCGGCATGCGCAAGGGCGCTGCCTTCATCCTGCTCAGCCGCGCCGGCGTGGTGGACTTCCCGGCGCTGATGGCGGCGGTGAAGAGCGGCCACATCGTCGCCGCCAGCGACGTTTTCCCCGAAGAACCGCTGGCGCGGGACCATCCGGTGCGCGCCCTGCCCGGCTTCCTGCGCTCGGCTCACCGCGCCGGCGCGCTCGACATCGCCTTCAAGCGCATGGGCGATATGGTGCTGGAGGACATGGACCTGATCGACCGCGACCTGCCGCCGCTGCGCTCCAAACGCGCCGAGCGCGAGACGGTTTCGCGCATGCGTTCCAAGCCGGCCGACAGGAATTGAGGCGTGGATTTTCGTTCGGGTTGGCCGGCCCTCGACCAGGTCGGCTTGACAGGAGCGCGGCCGGCGATGACGCTACCGCAATCGAACTTTGCGGAGGGAGGCCGTGACCATGAAGAAGATCTATGAAAAGCCGATGCTGCTCAAACGGCAGAAACTCTCCGCCGTGACGGCGCAGCAAGCCACTTCAGGAGTGACCGGTCCGATCGGCCCGACAGGCCCGGCAGGCTGACGCCTCACGGTGTTCGATGAAGGTAGCATTGGAGGCGCCCGCGGGTCGGCGGCGAGACGGCAATCGCTCCAGGCGCAGCATCAGTGTTTATGGCTGCTCTTCGCTCTGCGGGCAACCGCTTCCATAAAAGAGCGGGCGGCAGCGTCACAGGCTGTTCTGGACGGTCCATTCGCGGACAGCACGACCTCCGCGGCCTTCCGCGACATGCCGTATTTCCGGGCGAAGACCGCAGCGTCGTAAGGTTCGTTTTCGGCCGGTGCCGCGGACGTGATCCTGGCCTTGGTCATTGGCGGGTCCGCCTGAAACTCTCAAGCAACTCGCCTTCATTGCGGCAGCCATTCTGGAACAGCGAAAACACCGTGGCTGCCAGAAGTTGCACGTCCGACTCCCCCGACATGCGATCAAATTTGCGCTCCAGGCAGACCCGATCGAAGACGCGCTGGCACAGTTGCAGATCGGAAGGATGGAGACCGGGATTGCGCTTACGAAGGCTCGACATAAGAAGCCCCTTTCGGAGCAGCGCCACTTTCTAATGCATGTCGTCCAAAGGTGACCTCGGCTTTGGGAGAACGACATGCATAAACAAAGACCCTAAAGCGCATCGCATAAATCGGATCAAACGCGATGCGCTTTAGACGCTGTGGGTCAAAAAATGAAATCGGGCTGAGCAAGAGTCAACATCGGCCTTCATCACAGTAACTATCGTACAATTCTCCCCCCGGTCCTCCCCCTTCTTCGAACGGTCCCCAGGCCCAGCGCGACATGGCGCTTTTCATTGGCCAGCGGATTTTATCGGCGTGATCCGGCGCTCTCGTGAAATATGTCGGTTTTGTACCAAATGGCGTTTGGTACGTTTCCGACACTAACATTCAGGCCGATCTTTTCATATGCGAACAGGCGTTGGGGGGCGCCGTGCTTCGAATTTCATATCGCATTGATATCTTTCTGCGTTCAGAGCCCCTAAACATAGGCCATCGTCCTCACGTTTTTACGGGCACGGACGGCTGGGAGATTGGATGGCTCTTGCCCTGCATTGGGCCACGCCATGTCTGATCCCAACAAAAACTCTGATCCCGACGGGAACCATCCGTACCGAAACCAACTGCTGCGGCGCATGCCTGCGGATGATCTGGCGTTGCTCGAGCCGCACATGCAGCGCTGCGACTTGCCATTGCGCATGATGCTGGTGACCCCGAATGTTCCGATCGAGGCCGTCTACTTCATCGAACAGGGCATTGGTTCGGTGGTCGCCAGCACGGCAAGCGGCCAAGAGGCCGAAGTGGGCTTCATCGGCTTCGAAGGCATGACGGGATACTCCCTGGTGATGGGCGACGACCGTGCGCCGCATGCCTGTTTTGTCCAACTCGAAGGCGAAGCGATCCGCATCGAAGCCGGCGCTTTCAAGGCAGCTTTGGAGGCAAGTACGACCTTGCGCATGTTCCTGCTGCGCTTCGTCAACGCACTACAAACCCAGGCCGGCTGCACCGCGCTCGTCAACGCGCGGCTGAAGCTCGAGGAGCGGCTGGCGCGATGGCTGCTCATGTGCGACGACCGGGTGCCCGGCGAACATCTCGCCATCACCCACGAATTCCTGGCCATCATGCTTGGTGTCAGGCGGCCAGGCGTCACCGTCGCGCTTCAATTGCTCGAAGGCCGCGCGTTGATTCGCTCGAGACGGGGCGAGATCGTCATTCGCGACCGCGCCGGGCTGCTGGAACTCGCCAATGGCAGTTACGGCGAAGCCGAGGCCGAATATGCAAGGCTGATCGGCGAGATCGGCGCGGCCTGATCAGGAGCGGCTGCCGCCGGCATCCGGCTTGCCCGATGTCGCTTTGCCGGGCGGTGCCGCACCGCCTTTTATGGGCCCATCCCTGCCGATCGGCCCATCCCTGCCGATCGGCCCATCCCTGCCGATCGGCCCATCCTTGCCGATCGGCAAGCCGGCATGCTCCAGGCTTGCAAGCTTGCACTTCGTCTGCTCGGCCGCCGCTCCGACAAGGCAATCAATGGTGAACATGGCACCGGCGTGATCGCTTGACGCGACCGCCTGGCGGATCTTCGTCAATTGCGCCTGCGTGTAGTCCAGAAGCTCGACCAGGCCGGTACGATCCAAACCGCCCTCCATTACAGGATGTCGAGAGGCCGATCCGAGGTCGCTCTTGCCACCGAAATACGCCCATTTACACGGCTTGCATAGCCGGACTGTCAGAATCGTACAGCCTACGCTCTACGGGATCGTTGCCTATTGGCCAAAGGTCCATCTTCGCGCCAGCGCCGCGGCATGCAAGTGTATATAAGCTATCGCTTGAATGCTGGTCCGTACGTCTGTCGGGGAGATGTCGTGCCAATTCGCGAGAATCTCGCCGTCAATCTCAGGCGGCTGGTCCAGCGCCACGCTTCCGTCAGCGCGGTGTGCCGTGAGCTTGGCATCAATCGCACCCAGTTCGAGCGCTATCTGCAAGGCAAGGCAGTGCCCAACAAAGCCACCGCCAGGCTGATCTGCGATTATTTCAAGATCGACGAAAACGAGCTGTATCGCGAGCCGGCTGTTCCCGCAGCCAAGGGCGACGGCAACGCATCGCTGCGCGAGGCACTGTACGAAAACATGGTGCGGCCGCCGTCGCCCGCCATCGCCGGCGGCACTTATTTCACCTATTTTTCGGTTCCCGGCCGCCCCGACCTTCTGATGCGCTCGGTCACCTTCCTGCGACGTGAGGCCGAGCTGGTCACCTTCAGGCGGGTGACGCGGTGGGCCCCGGGCGATGGCCAGGGTGGCGCCAGAATGCCCGGCAACCACTACGGCGTAGCGATCTCGCGCCTGAACTGGATCTATTTCACAGGCATCAACCGCCGCCAGACAAGCGAGCCCTCGATCATGACCGTACAGTGGGCTCCCATCTCCGAACCGGTTCTGGTCGGCAGGGCGATCGTCCTCACAGGATCGGGGCCGGCCTTTGTGCCGGTCATCATGCGGCAGGACGTCACCAGGGTCAGCATGAAGCGGGCGCTGCAGATGGCCCATATCGTCAGCCTCGACGACCCCAGCGTCGATCGACTGGTGGTCAGTCTCGCACGAGAGACCCGATAAACTCGCCTCCTACGGGAAAAATCGGGAAAAGTTTCAAGTTTTTCGGCTATATTTTTCCTCGTTTCGGCTTTTCTGCGCAAAAAATGCCGGAACTTTCACCCAAACCTGTCGTTTTCCAATGGATCGTTGCTTCGACGATCCCAAAGCAACAGGAGAGTACCCATGAACATCAAGATGATCTGCTTGGGCGCCATGGCACTTTCGATGGTCGGCGGCGCGGCGTTTGCCAAAACGTCGGCTCTCGACGATCCAGCCAAGATGCAGCCCTTCTACACCGATAGCAGCATGAAGACGATGGTCAGCAACGACGACTTCGTGAAAGCCTGGAAGGCCCTTACGCCGGACGACCAGACCGCGATGATGAAGGCCTGCGAGGACGAGGCGAAAGACGCCACTGCGGCCAACAGCCATCCCGAATTCTGCAGCAGCGTGAAAGCGAACGGCGGCAGCAAGTAGCAGTCCAGCAACCCGAATGAGAAACAGCCCCGCGCGGGGCTGTTTTGCGTCTGCCGCAGGTGTGCAGACAAGCCAGCCACGCAAGGATCGGCCCGGCCGGCACCCGGCCCATCTCCCCATTTCTGCCATGTTGCACTGCGATAAATTTGTTGCATTGCGATATCGGCCTGCACCGCCGACATTGCACAGGGGCGGGGCTTGCACGAGGGAGCCGTCGTGGCAGCATCGTTCCGGCCGGACATACAAGGATTGCGCGCGCTCGCCGTCGGCGGCGTCGTCGCCTACCATTTCGGCCTCACCGCGCTCCCCGGCGGCTTTGCCGGCGTCGACATCTTCTTCGTCATCTCGGGCTGGCTGATATCGACCCATCTCATGCAGGAGATCGGCGAGACCGGCCGGCTCGACCTCTGGCGCTTCTATGCCAGGCGCGCGCGGCGGCTCCTGCCGGCAGCTTTGTTCGTCATCCTGGTCACGCTGGCCGCCGGCTACTTCATCCTGGCGCCGCAGGAGCAGGCGCTCTATTCGCGCGGCGCCATGTTTGCCTCCGCCTATGCCATCAATCTGTGGCTGCTGCGCTGGTCGTTCGACTATTTCGCCGCCGACGCCACCAGCAATCCCTTCATCCACTTCTGGTCGCTGTCGGTGGAGGAGCAGTTCTATCTGGCCTGGCCGGCGCTGCTTCTGCTGGCCGCCTGGCTGCGGCCGGGCCGGCGAACGGCCGCAGCCATGATCGGCGTGGTCGGCCTCGCCTCCTTCGCCGCCTGCCTGTGGCTGACCAGCGCGGCGCCGGCCTGGGCCTTCTATTTCTCGCCGCTGCGCGCCTGGGAGTTCGCTGCCGGCGGCCTGGCGACGCTGGTCCCCATGGCTTTGCTGCAGCACCGCATCTGGCTGCGGCCAGCCCTTGGCTGGCTCGGCCTGGCGCTGATTGCGACGGCCTATCGCCTGTTGAGCGAGGACCTGCCCTTCCCCGGCTGGTATGCACTGCTGCCGGTTGCCGGCACCGTGCTGGTGCTGCTGAGCGGCGGCTGCGGGGAACAGACCAACGGGCGGACCGACCGGCACGTCCTTGGCCCGGCCACCGCTTTGTCGCTGCCGCCCTTGCAATGGATCGGCACGCTCTCCTATTCGCTCTATCTCTGGCACTGGCCGGTCATCGTCTACGCCGGGATGCTGACGCCCGATCTTACGGTGCCGCAGCGGCTGGGCTGCGGCGTGCTGGCGCTGGCGCTGTCGGTGCTCACCTATCACCTCATCGAGAACCCGGCACGACGCGGCGCCTGGCTGACGGTGGGCGCTCGCGCGCTCGCACCCGCGCTGGCGCTGACCGGTGCCGGCGTGGCGGTCGCCTACGCCAATGCGCATCTGGCCACGCGCAACATCGGTCCCGAGCAGCGCGGCATCGAGCAGGCAGCCGAAAGACCTTCCATCGCGCGGGCCGTCGACAAGAACTGCCTGGCCGACTTCCAAACGGTGACGCCGAAACCCTGCACATTCGGCCCGGCCGATGCCACCCGCACCATCGTGCTGTTTGGCGATTCGCACGCCGACCACTGGTCGACGCCGCTGATCGAAGCAGCCAGGCGCAACGACACCAAGGTGGTCACCTACCTCAAATCATCGTGCCGCGCCTCGCGGCTCTCCACCTTCAACACGGTGCTGAAGCGCGACTACACCGAATGCGACGCCTGGCGCGAGCAGGCCATATCAGAGATCATCCGCCGCAAGCCGCGCCTGGTGGTGATCTCCGAATTTTCCATCGGCAATCTGACCCGCGATCTGCCCGCCGCCGAACGCACCGCCGAAGTAGCGCGCTGGCAGGCCGGCCTGCGCTCGACCTTGCAGGCCTTCAGCCGGGCCGGTGTCGAGACGGCAGTCATCCGCGACACGCCGATCAACGCCAGCTTCGCCGGCTCCTGCGTGGCGCGCACCCTGTGGTGGCGCGAGGCACCCTCGCCGCACTGCGACACGCCAAGGGCCGAAGCCGCCAACGACAGCACCGCCGCCACCGAGCGCGCCGTGGTGACCAGCGTGCCCGACACCCGCTACATCGACCTCACCAACCAATTCTGCGGCCCGACCTCCTGCCACGTCGTCATATCAGGCAAGCTGGCGTTTCGTGACAGGCACCATCTGGCGACGGGCTTTGCCGAGACACTGGCGGGGCCATTGGAAAGGGCCTTGTTTTAGGCGCCTGGGCATCTGCGCCCCGGTCTGCATTGTTCGTCACATCTTACGAATCTGTGGAACGAGGCTGCAACTCGGCAGTTATATTAGCCTAACCTTGAAAAGGAGGCGGCTATGAAAAAGCTCCTGCTTGTTTCGGTTATCGCCATTGCTTCGGCGGCGGCGATGATCGCCCCCTCCGACGCCCGCAGCCGTATCAGTATCGGCATTGGCGGCTATGCCGACGACTATTACGGCGACGATTATTACAATGGTTACGACTATGGCGATCGCTACTATCGCCCTTATTACCAGTACGACGCCTATGACAACGGCTACAGGCCGCGCTATTACCACCGTCACCACCGTTGCCACATCGCACTGGTCAAGCATTGGCGCCATCACCACAGGATCGTCGAGGAAATCCGCGTCTGCCGATGATCTGATCCTGTGAAAAATGATCCGGCCGGCGCCGCCGGCCGGATATTTGCGCCGCTCACCCCACCCGCCTCCTCATCATCATCCCATAATGCACCGCCAGCAGATCGAGCCCCACCTTCAGCAGCTTCGTCACCACGTTCCGGCCCTCGCCGGTCTGCTCGGACAGGCGCTTGAGGGAACCGTCCGCGCAGCAGACTTGTCGTACCACGGCGGCCACCTCCCAATGGCCTAACGCTCTTGTGGCGGCGGCATAGGCCCTGCCGGCGTCGAGAACGCTGTCGGCGATGCCGCCGCCCTCGCGGCCGCCGTCGATGCGCTCGGTCCAGCGCATCGGCTTGACATCAGCCTGCTGACTGCGGCGGAAATCCTCGCGGTAGCGCAGGCCTGCCTCGCGCTGCTGGCGCGACAGCGAAGTGATGCCGACGAGCGCATCGATGGCACGCAGCCGCACGATGCCGCCGGTCGCGGCGTAGCCGTCATTCGACACTTCGTAGACACGCGCAGCCTCCAGCGTGCCCGCTGCCAGCCGCTTGCGGCCGAAGGCGTCATCCCTGAGCGCGAAATCATGGCCGATCTCGCGGCGTATGCGCACCTGCTCGGCCTCGCCCTTCGGCAATTTCGGCGCCTGCGGTTTTGCGGGTCTGGTCTTTTTGCTCATGGGAGGCTCCTGGTTGGGATGGGTGGTGGAGGCCGGCACGTGGCGATCCTTCGCGCGCCCTCGGCCCTGCCGGGCATCTCCCCACGCGGTGGCAGAGCGGAGCGCTGCTCGGTTGGCCTTCAATGAACCGGAGGTCGTCGCCTCTTCGCCGCCGCGCCAGCATCCTTGCCGCCCGCCATCCAGGCTGATGGAACCGGCGCGAGCTTTCGACGTTATGTCGCGTCCATGCCAAGGGGAGGTTCGCCGATGACAGCCTTCATGCCGGTTACCGTGCGCTTTTGCGACAACAAAACCATGCTGGTCAGTTCGGTGGCCGGGGCCGCCGAGGCACTGCGCCACCAATGGCCCGACAAGACAGCGCCTGGCTATCTCGAGGCTTCCCGGCTGGTTACGCTCGCCGTGGACGGCATCTGCTGCCAGCGCATCGCGTTCGACGCCTTCACCAGGGCGGCCAAGCAGCAGAACATACTGGTCGACAGGCCCAAAAGCCGCGCCCATGACTGGCTGGATGCGGTGGCTAGCCCGTGAGGAGCGGGCGCCGCCCGAAAAATTGATGCAACCGGCCCCCAGCGGGGCGCGTTTATGGGTGCGGTAGCTGGAGCCGCGCGCAAAGCGAAGGTGAACGCCGTGGGTACGATGAAAACCGGAGTGCCGCTCAAAGTGCGGGTGGAAGATGAGATCGAAGAGATCGACAGCGTCAGCGAAGCCGCCGATTTTCTTCAGCGCTGGCCGCTGGAGCGGCGCGGCCATGTCTACCGCAGCGCGTTGAACGCCTGCAGCGCGGCGATCGCCGCCCAGATTTCCGAAGCCGACGCCATGAAGGTGTTTACCGGCTTTGCCCGGGTGACCGGCATATTGGTCGGCGAGGGCAACCCGCCGATGGCGATGGACGCAAGGAGCATGCAGAGCCGCACGCCCAAGCAAGGCCGGCAGATGCCGAAATAGGGCTTTGCTTCTTTCTCCCGGTTTACGGGGATGAGGTGTGATCCGCGCAGCGGACGAAAAGCCAATTGCTTGGCTTTTCGAACAGCGAACGCCCGGCAGGGCAATGAGGGGCGGCGCCAACGCTTCGGTAAGTGGCATCTGAATCGGATGCTTGAATTTCATGTCAGCTTCCATCCTGCCTCGTCAGCGCTGCCCCCCATCCGCCTGCCGGCACCTTCTCCCCGTGAACGGGGGAGAAGAGATCAAACCTCACCCCGTCGCAACAAATACGCGGCGCTGGAAGCGCGCCTGGTGGTAGGTACAATAGCTTTTCAGCGCCCCGGTGCGCATGCCGCAGCACAGCATGTCGGCGCCTGGGCGGCTGCCTGGCGCCCCCTCTTCGGCAATAGAAATGTCCGGATCCCCCTCCACCGTCAGATCCAGCGGCGCACGGCAGCGTGAAAACAGGCAATCGATGAAGCGCATCGCCACGCCATGCGGCTGCCGGCCGATGGCCGCGCGCGGCGGCGCCGGCGCCTCCAGGCGATAGGCCACGCCGTCGGCGATCAGCACGCCCACCTCGCGCACGAACGAATGCGCGCGCCCGGGCCGGGCCACTTCACGCGCATGGATGTCCTTGGCGGCAAGCACGCCCTCCATCTTGCCGACGACAGGCGTCGCTTTCGCCGACGCGCCACTCGCCCGCTTGCTTCCAGCGCGCTTGCCCACGGCCTGCCTGGATCGCGGCGGCGGCCCCTTGCCATTGGCAAAGCCGATCGCGCCGAGCATGGCGTTGCGGTGCACGATGCCGATGATGGCGTCGCGCGACACCGGACTGCCGCGCAACGCGCTGAACGCGACTGCAATCCTGGAGGCTGAGAACCCATCCTTCAGCCAGCGGGCGATCTCGTGCAATTCCGCGTCGCTATAGCTTGCCATATCCAGCTCCATCCAAAGTTCGGCCGCGCGCCGTCGGGCAGCGTCAAGGTTCGACCCGGTCGCCAGGCCGCAGTCAGGTTGTTTTTCAAGAGGCGGCTGTCAGCCGGCCAGCCTCAGCCGGCTTGGGCCGATTTCCCGCCGGCAAGGTGCAGAAGCCGCGCTTCGGCCGTGTTTCTGTCCAGGGCGGAAACCGCCCTGCCCGTTAGCCTGTCGAACAGGATGACGGTGCCGTCCTCGGTGCGGATGCAGGATCGGCCTGCCGCAAAAACAGCGCCGGCGCCATGCCGGCCGAATTGGGGGCCGAAGCCGCTGGGAGCGGCGGCTCCGGCCGTTCCGGTCGCCGGAGACAGGCGGCGGACCGGACCCGAGGCTGGTGCGGTCAGGCACTGGGCCTCGGGCTTCATCCGCGCCGGGGAGGAGGACGGCCGGGATGAAAGGGAATGGGCGGTTATGACCGCCGGGCGCGCCTCGCGTGAGGCCGGCGACTCGGCGCCATCAAAGCTGGACAGGTTTTGCATGAGCAGATATAAGCATAACTCGAAAATAGATGCAAGCCATTCTTTCATAGACGAGAGCGGCTTTCATCCCTCACATGGGCGCCATGGCAAAAACGGAACTGTCGATCAAGGTCGGAGCGGCGATCCGCAAGGCGCGCAAGCAGCGCGGCCTGGTCATGCGCCACATCGCCGAGCACAACGACACCGATGTCGCCGCCGTCGGCAACTGGGAAACCGGCCGCAATCTGCCCAAGACCGAGAACCTGCTGAAGACTGCCGCCTTCCTGCGCGTCGACCCGGTTGCGCTGGGCCAGGGGCAGGTCGTGTTTCTCGACGATGCCGGACCGGTTGCCGATGCGGAGATCGTCACCGATGCAGGTCCGCTACCCGCCAGCTCGATGGACATCGAGGTGCTGGGCGCGGCTGTCGGTGGCGACGATGGCGATTTCACCTTCAACGGCGAGCCGGCGGGTTACGTCCAGCGCCCGCCGGGCGTGCGCAACCTGCCGAAGGTGTTCGCCCTGCACGTGCTCTCGGATTCCATGGTGCCGCGTTACGAGCCCGGCGACCTGATCTATTGCGGCGGCCGCGACGCCGTACCGGGCGACCATGTGGTGATCGAGACCTTCCCGGAGGAAAACGAGCGCAACGGCAAGGCCTTCATCAAGAAGCTGGTCAAGCGCACGGCGGGCGAGCTGGTCGTCGAGCAGTACAACCCGCCGAAGACGCTGACCTTCAACCGCTACGCCATCAAACATGTCTGGCGCGTGATTCCGCTGAAGGAATTGCTGGGGTATTGAGCAAGGGACGCTCTTCCTTCTCCTCCTGCGGGAGAAGGAAGAACCAGCGCTGGCACCCTCCCACTCAAGCCCGCCGCGATCCCTCCAGCGGCACATCCCTGTCGCTCAGCATCCGCGCTTCGCTGCGCACGCGCTGGCGCTCGTCGACAAACGCCGCCTGGATCGAAATCGCCGTCCCCGGCAGTCCGTCGGCGCGGCAGGCCGAACAGACGATGCGGCCCGACAGAGCGGACAGCGGCGTATTCCCCGTCACCCCGAACCGCTTCAGCTGATCGGGTCGCCACCACCTGTTGCGGCCGCAATCGGCGCACTCGACCGAGATCGAGGCGACATGCGCGATCGTTGGTTCCTTGCCCGGCAATGCCATCGCCCCTGCCTCGTCTTTGTTCCTGATTTGTTCGCATATTCCTGTGTTTTACGCCGGGAGTCGAGTCGCAGTTTTCAAACTTTCCCAGAAGTTTTTCTTCTAGCGTAATTTGAGTTATGCTTTCATAAATGTATGAAAATGTGAGTCGGGTACGAACCTGCCCACTGCATCAGACCCGGGAGCGATAATGGACGCTTTTGCCGCCGATTTTGCCCGTTCCTGCGGCTACGCCGGCGACAGCCTGGCCTTGCTTGAAGCCTTCGAAGCAATCCGTCGCAGCGGCATCGCCCACGCCCGCCAGGATCACGTCAGGCGCAAGGCGGTGATCGACGAGTTGAAACCGTCGGAGGCGCTGTTCCTGGCCGCTATCGGTCCGGCACTCTCGGCGCAGGAGGCAATCGAGGACGCCGCCCGCTTCATAGCCTGCTGGCGCAACATACCGCGCTGGCGCCAGGAGCGGCGCCTGCCCGACCTGATCAGGGCCAAGCAGCAGCGCCTGGTGGCGCGCTATTTCCGCCGCCATGGCCACAGGCTCTGGGCAAGGGAAGCGGCGTGAGGACTGGACCAGCCGTTTGCGGGTCCCATCAGCCATTTTTTCTTTCTAGACTGCGCAGGGGTGGCTGACCGTTCGACGTGCATAGTTTGGAATGTTCAAGACTGCCCGCTCAAAATTTCAAACCTGGATAACGGCCGGCGCGGGAACCATCGCCGCCCTGCTCGTCGCCGGCCTGATGGGCGCGTTCGGCGCCCTGCCCGCCCACGCCCCGCCGCAATTGCCGCCCGATGCCGCCATCGATGCCGGGCGCTGGCGGGTCCAGCCCGCGCGCGCCTATGTCAGCCGCGCCAAGGTCTATGGCGTGGCGCTGAAACCAGGCCAGAAGGCGCTGGTGTTGGAGGCCGATCTGACCAATCGCACGGCGCAATCCGACAAGGCTTATTTCAACGTCTTCAAGCCGGACGGGATCGACCTGCCCGATTCCACGCCGATGATCGCGCTGGCCCGCGATTCGACGCTGACGCCGGAACTGCATCCCGGCATGACCGAACGCATGGCCTATGTCTGGCCGCTTGCCGGTAACGCCGCCGTGCCGGCAAACCTCAGCTTCGGCGTCACCGCCGAGATCTTCAAGCCGCGCGACAATCTTAACGGCACGCCGGGCTGGTTCAATCCCTATCGGCTCGGCACCGTCACCATGGCGGTCGCCGACCTGCCCGAGAGCGGCTCATGAGGATCCGCGCCATCGGCAATCTCCTGATCGTCGCCGCCACCGTGGCGCTCAGCTACGGCATGCAGGTGTCGAAGCCGCATTATGCCGAACTCACCGCGCCGATCCCCATTGATGGCGCCATGCACGACACGGTGCGGGCGCGCAGCTTCGATGTCCGCCTCGACAGAATGGTCTTTGCGCGCACGCTGAAGACCAACCAGTTCGGCCAGGAAAGGCTGCTGACCACCAGCGGCCTGTGGGCGGTGGCGACGACCAATCTCACCGCCACCAGCACCTCCACCACGGTCGCCGACGGCACCTGGCAAGGCCCGACCGGCCTGCGCTACCGCCAGACGGAGCGGCTCAACTATCGCCAGGATATGCCGCCACATGCCGTCGATCCAGGGCTGGAGAGAAGCGGCCTGTTCGTCTTCGAGTTGCCGGCCGACCAGATCCGAGGCGCCAGCCTGCTTATCGCCGCACGTCAGTTCGGCCCGCTCGACGCCCAGG
Source organism: Mesorhizobium sp. BR1-1-3 (assembly GCF_020165455.1). Taxonomy (NCBI): domain Bacteria; kingdom Pseudomonadati; phylum Pseudomonadota; class Alphaproteobacteria; order Hyphomicrobiales; family Phyllobacteriaceae; genus Mesorhizobium; species Mesorhizobium sp. BR1-1-3. Next base: position 241,441 of record NZ_JAIUIC010000010.1, on the reverse strand, counting down.
CTCGCATCAGCCTCGATGCCGTTCCGACCGGTGCCGATGGTCAACCGGCGGATGTCTTGCCGCTATACGATCTCGACGCTCCTGCACCGCCGCAGGGCCAGACACGGCAGGGCAAGACATGAGCGCGGTTTCAACCGACATCGACCCAGCCGGCGGTGGCGAGAAAAAATGGCGACGGCGCGGTCTTGCCGCGCTCGCTATCCTGCTGCCGCTGACGCTGGCCGAAACCAGCTATGAGAGCATCCGTGAATGGCTGCATGGCGAGGACCTCATCGCCAGGGATGTCGAGCTTGGCCAAGGCGCGCCGTTCGGCGGCAGCGAATGGCGGCTGGCCGATTTGCGCGGCGGCAAGGCCGGCCGCTTGCCCGAGCATGCCTTGGCCGTCATCGCCACCTTCGCCGTCACGGTCGGCGATCCCGATCTGCAAAAGCAGTGGCTGGGCTGCAAGGTGATGCTGACCGACGCCGCCGGCCGCCGCTGGCTGCCTGACTTCATCTCCGGCGTCAGCCTGCCGGACGGCGTGATGAACTGCACCTCGGCGATCTTCTCCGGCGCCAAAAAGGGCGAAATCATCAGCGTCGGCGAGACCTTCATCGTGCCCGAGGATGCGATCGAGACCATCCGCCCAGCCATTGGCCTGAGCAGCGAGCGCCCCTGGTTCCTGCGTTTTCAGCGGCCGCCGAAGTGACAGCATCCTTCTCCCCGTAAAGAAAGCTCACTTCCCCGCCCGCTTCGCCATCGAAAACGCCGTCTCCAGCACGGCGGCGAGAAAGCATATGCGCAGCGACTCGATCAGGATGCCGGTGGAAGAATCCTGGAACGGGCTGCCGAAGAGCAGCGTCACGGCATGCGAAAAAATCTGCCAGATATCGAGCTCGTGTGGGCCGATCAGCCGCGTCGCGCCGAGCCACAGCCAGGCCGCGCCCCAGTCGAGCAACCGGTAGCCGACCACCAGCGTGCACAACAGCACCAGGCTGGCGCTGACCGTCAGCCGCACGCCGTTGGCGATCGGCAGATAGCGCGAGCGGTAGCCGGCGATGAAATGCTCGACGAAATCGCGCAGGAATTTCGGCAGGCCGGCATAGCGCTGGCCGGCACGCTCCAGCCGGCCGTGCACGCGCATCAGGGCAGCATCGTCGCGCACATCATAGCCGTAGATCAGCGCCGCCATCACCAGCCAGATCAGCGGCAGGAGCATGAAGAAGAACAGGTTGATCGCAGCCGTCGACGGCGCGATCGAGGAGATCTCGACCGGCACCATGGGTGCGGCCGAGGCCATAGGCACCGGGTTTGCCAGCCCGTCCACCGATGCCTGCAGGGCCGACCAGAAATTGCGGCTCATCAGCCATTGCAGGGCCGAATCCTTCCAGCGGCTGATCACGTAGAGACCGACGAAGATCCAGTTGGTCTCGCAGATCACCACCACGATCTGCCAGAACGACGCGGCACCTGTTTCAGCCTGCATGAATTTGGCCAGCCGGCGGATCAGCCAGGACACCGCCACGGAGACCAGCAGCCAGCGTGAATCGAGCACGTCGAGCACATCAGCGCTCTGGCCGAAATCGGCCTGGTCGAGTGTTTCGCGCGAATACTGCCGCACGATGTCGCCCAGAAATCCCCAGGCGGCATAATAGGCGAAGAACGGCAGAAGCGCGATGGTGATCATCCGCACCAGCCGCGAGCCGCGCCGGTCAGCCTCGGCACCCGGCTTCGTTTGCGTCTCGGTGGTTGCGGCCTTGTCGACGCCGCGCTGCGCGGCCACCACATGCGGCAGGCCGGGGCGCAGCACGTGGAACATTGCCACCGTCATCACCAGCTGCGCCAGCGCCACCAGCGTCAGCATCGCCAACCCGGCGAAGTGATTGGCCAGCGCCACCTTCGCCGCCAGCAGCATGAGGAGATCGCCGACCAGCACGCCGGCCAGCACGAGTGCCATGAGCTGCGGCCAGAACCGCCGCAGCAGCGAAAAACCCAGGGTGATCGGTCTGATGATATCGGCAAACATGAGGTTCTCTCACGATGCCACCCGCCAAAATCTTTCTAGCAAAGCATGATTGTTTTGCAAGGAATGGGGTGGGGTCTCCTGCCAGGGGGCAGAGCGAGGCGCCCCCCTCTGTCCTGCCGGACATCTCCCCCTCAAGTGGGGAGATCAGCAGCTTCGTCCTCGCCGCTTTCTCTTCAACGTTGAAAATTAGCGAAAGCAGTCATGACATCCGATCTCCCCCCTTGAGGGGGAGATGTCCGGCAGGACAGGGGGGGGCGCCTGGGCGTTAACATCTCCCTTCGCCCCTCACCGTCGCACCCGCGACTTCAGCCAGCGGTCGAACGCCACCGCCAGGATCAGGATGAGCCCGATGACGATGCTTTGCGTGTAGGACGAGACATTGTTGAACTGCAGCCCGTTCTGCAGCACGCCGATGAGCGCCGCCCCCACCACCGTGCCGCCGACCGAGCCGATGCCGCCGAACAGCGAGGTGCCGCCGATGACGACGGCCGAAATGACGGTCAGTTCGTAGCCGATGCCCGCCACCGCTTCCGAGGAGTTCAGCCTGGCCGACAGCACGAAGGCCGCGAGCCCGGCGAAGAAGCCGACAATGACGTAGACCGAGACCAGGATGCGGTCGACGCGCAGGCCCGACAGCCGCGCTGCTTCCGCATTACCGCCGACGGCATAGACGGCGCGGCCATAGCGCGTGTAGCGCAGCACGATGTGGCACAGGATGGCGGCCGCCGCGAAGATCAGCGCCGGCACCGGCACCGGGCCGATCAGCCCGGTGCCGAACCAGCGCATCGAGGCGTCGAAGCCCGAGATCGGGCCGCCATTGGAGATGGTCAGCGTCAGCCCGCGAAACACCGTCAGCCCGCCCAGCGTGACGACGAAGGGCGGCACTTTCAGCCGGGTGATGACAAGTCCCTGCACGCCGCCGGCAGCGGCTCCGACGATGATGGCGGCCAGCAGCGCGGCGAACCAGCCGAACCCTTGCGTGCCGCTCGTCGACAGCGACAGCGTGTTGGCCGTGCCGCCCTTGGCGACCACGGCGGCGACCATGCCGCAGAAGGCGAGCAGCGAGCCGACCGACAGGTCGATGCCGGCGGTAAGGATGACGAAGGTCATGCCGAGCGCGATCAGCCCGGTGATCGAGATCTGCCTTGTGATGTTGAACAGGTTGATCGGGTCCATGAAGCTCGGCTTCAGCACCGTGAAGACGATGATCAGCGCCACCAGGAACAGCAGCGGCCCGAAGCTCATCAAAAGCCGCGCGAAGTTGATGCCGCCGCGCTGATCCTGCTCCCCCGCCACGCTCATAGTGTCTCCTTGCGGTCGAGTGCCATCAGTTCCATCAATCTTTCCTCGTTTGCCTCGACGCCCGGCATCTGGCCGGTGATGCGTCCGCGGCGCATGGTGACGATGCGGTCCGAAACGGCCAGCACCTCGGGCAGCTCGGACGAGATCATCATCACCGCAATGCCGCGCGCCGCAAGCTGCACCAGGATCTGGTGCACCTCGGTCTTGGCGCCGACATCGACGCCGCGCGTCGGCTCGTCGACGATCAGCACTTTCGGATCGCGCGCGAGCCAGCGCGCCAGGATCACCTTTTGCTGGTTGCCGCCCGACAGGCCCTCGATCGCCTGCTCGGCCGAAGCCATGCGGATCGACAGCATCTTTCGAAACCCGGACAGCGCATCGCGCTCGCGCCGCTCGGCCATGAAGCCGAAACCGTTGCTGAAGCTGCCCAGCGAAGCGATGGAGAAATTCGGCAGGATGCCCAGCGCGGCAAAGATCGCCTGGTGCTTGCGGTCCTCCGGCACCAGGCCGATGCCGAGCGCAATGGCGTCCGCGGGCGATGCCGGGGCGATCGGCTCGCCGTCGAGCGTGATGGTGCCGGCCGCGATGCGGTCGGCGCCGAAGATGGCGCGCGCCAATTCGGTGCGGCCTGAGCCGACAAGCCCGGCAACGCCGAGGATTTCACCGGCCTTGAGGTCTATGTCGACGCCGTCGAGCACGATGGCGTGTGGCGCCTCGGGGTCGCGCACGGTGCGCAGGCCGCGCACCGACAGCACGACATCGCCGGCCACCGCGCGTTGCGCCGGCCGGGCGTAGAGCTCGGACGCCGCGCGGCCGACCATCTTCTCGATGATTTTCGGCAGCGCGATCGGCCCGCCTTCACGGTTAAGGTGGCCGGCAAGCCTGCCGTCGCGCAGCACCGTCATGCGATCGCATATGGCGGACGCTTCCTCCAGCCGGTGGGTGACGAACATAATGGCGACCCTGTCCTTGCGCAGCCGGTCCATGATCGACAGCAGCCGCTGCACCTCGGTCTCGGTCAGCGCCGAGGTCGGCTCGTCCATGATGATCAGCCGGCTTTCCAGCGACAGCGCCCGAGCAATCTCGACCAGTTGCTGCTCGGCCACCGACAATGCCGAGACCGGCGTCATCGGGTCTATGGAGAGACCGACGCGGGCGATGATCGTGCGGGAATCTTCCTCCATCTTGCGCCAACTCACCAGCCCGAGCGGGCCGATCGGCGCGCGGCCGATGAAAATGTTCTCCGCCACAGTCAGCGTCGGGATCAGGCTCAGTTCCTGATAGATGGTGACGATGCCAAGCCGCTTGGCATCCTGCGGGCTGGAGGGATGATAATCGGCACCGTCGAAAGTGATGCGGCCGCCCGACGGCGGCATGACGCCCGAGAGGATTTTCAAGAGCGTCGATTTGCCGGCGCCGTTTTCGCCCAGCAGGCCGAGGATCTCGCCGGGGCGGATATCGAGCGAGACATCGCTGAGCGCGGTGACGCCCGAGAAATGCTTGGTGATGCCTTCGACGGCAAGCAGGATGGGTTCGGGCGAGGCGGCTTCAGCGGCTGGCGGCAAGGGTGGCTCCTTCCATGCAGTTGATGTCGCCTGTCAGCGCTTGAACGCCCCCCTCTGTCCTGCCGGACATCTCCCCCTCAAGGGAGATTGGCTGTGTCACCGGCGGCACCTTTTCTTTCAACATTTGGGAACTGGCGAAAGCAGGAGGAACAGTCGATCTCCCCCTCAGAGGGGGAGATGTCCGGCAGGACAGAGGGGGGCGCTGTCCCGCCGGCTTTGCCAATCGGCCGATCCCCGCCAAACCCCTACTTCGTCTCGCCAATCCGCTCCGCCTTGTCGAGATTGTCCTTGCCGATGACGATTGGCGTCAGCAGCACCAGCTTCTCCTTCGGCTCGGTCTTGTCCTTGGCAAAGGCCACCGCGATGCGCACCGCAGTGCGCGACTGCTCGCCGGGGAATTGCTCGACGGTGCCCGCAAGCTTGCCGTCGCGCACGGCGACCAGCGCTTCGGGCAGTGCATCGAAGCCGTAGATCTTGACGTCGGTGAAGTTGCGCGCGGCACAAGCCTCCATGGCGCCCAGCGCCATGTCGTCATTGGCGCAGACGATGGCGTCGGGTTTGCCGTTGGCGGCAAGGCCAGCCTCGGTCACCGACAGCGCCTCGGCGCGGGCGAAGTTGGCGGTCTGCTCGAAGACGATCTGATACTTGTCCTTCAGAGGATCGAGCACATTGTGCACGCCCTTGTTGCGGTCGATCGCCGGGCCGGCGCCGGGCTGGCCCTGCAGATGGAACAGCTTGGCACCGTTGGGAAACGCCGCCACCACGGCGTTGGCTTCCGCCTCGCCGCCCTTCACATTGTCGGCGCCAACATGGGCGAGGATGCCCTCGACGCCGTCTACGCGGCGGTCGATCGTCACCACGGGAACGCCGGCCTTGACCGCTTCTTCGATGGCCGGCGCCAGGGCGTTGACGTCGAGCGGCGAGATGACGATGGCGTTGACCTTCTGCACCAGGGCGGCCTCGATGTCGGCGGTCTGCTTGGTGGCCGAGTTCTGGCCGTCGCTTTCGGTCAGATTGACGCCTTGCGTGGCGGCTTCCGCCTTGATCTCGTTCAGCATGTGCACGAAGAACGGAAAGCCGAGACTGGGCACCGAGCCAAGGATAGTGAGCTTGTCCTGCGCAAACACAGAAGGCGCGGCAACCATCATGGCGCCGAAAGCCGCGGACGACAGCAGGAATTCACGTCTGTTCATGGGATCCTCCTCCACAAGAACGCATGACCCGAAAACCGGGATCGGTTTCAGGAAGGATCATGCGTCGGTTCAAAGTGTGGAGCATCCTCCCTGCGCCCGAAAACGCATGCCGCTCCAGCTGGCCGCCGCTGTAAAAAGAGCCTCCCACCGACGCCTGCGCAGGGATGCTAACCCAGGGCCAACCATTTGTGCAACATCGATATAACAGCGGTGCCAGGCAAATTATCGGAATTGTCGGATTTTGGATTTCCGGCGTGGGGGCCGCTTTGTCGGAAGACCTCCAATGCAAGGCCGCCCCTCTGCTTCTCAATCCAGGAACGCCAGAACACGCTGCCAAAGCAGCGCCGCGGCTGTGTCGTTGTAGTCGGGCAGAGCTGGATCCGAGAAATAATGTCCCGAGTTTGGATAGCGGAAGATCCGCACATCGGTTTGCGCGGCCTCGGCGGCGTGCTGCCAGGCGCGGACATCCGGCTCGGGGAAGAACGGATCGGTGTCGGCGACATGCAATTGAACCGGCAGGCCGGGCCGGATGTTCGCAGGCACGGTTGCCAGCCCATGCAACAGCAGCACCTTGGCCGTCAGCGGCCGCAAGGCCCAGACTGACGCGACCACGCCTGCACCCATCGAAATCCCCGCCAGCACCGTATCGCCGGGCGTCGAGGCCAGGGCATCGCGCGCCCTTTGGCAAATGACCTCCCAGCCGATCCGCGCCTTGATCGCGAAGCCTTGCTCGAGATCGTCCGTCGCCACGCCCGCATAGAGGTCCGGCAGCGAAACGGCGTGACCGGCGGCGCCCAGCTTTCCAGCGAGATGCCGCTCGTGCTCGCGCAGCCCCAGAACCGAATGAAACAGGATTATGTTCGCGGACATCCGGTCATGATACCTGCCGGCACATGCCGTCTCAACGGCTGGGTACGTCATGAGGCGTGCGGCTTCCATTCTCCCGGCGTGGCACTACTTTGGACTGAACCCAAAGCACTCGACTGGAGAACAACATGAAGCCGCAAATCATCTGCCATATGCTGGCATCCCTTGACGGCAGCCTCCACCCCAGCCGCTATACCTCGAGCCCCGATGGCACCCGGGCCGAGTGGTCGAGCCTCTACGAGCATATCCATAATGATCTCGCGGCTGATGCCTGGATCGTCGGGCGCGTCACCATGGCCGAGATGAGCAAGGCCGGCGCGCATCCGCCGGCCAATGCCGGCAAGGTCGACCGGCCCTATCATTTCGCGCAAATAGGTGCGGGCAGTTATGCCGTGGCGCTCGATGCCTCGGGCAAGCTTCACTTTTCCAAACCCGACATCGGTGGCGACCATGTCGTGGTGCTGCTTGGGCGCGACGTTGCCGACAGCCATTTGGCAGAGCTTGCCGCCGACGGCGTGTCCTATATCGTCGCGGAAACTGCCGATGTCGATCTCGCCGCGATGCTTGAGGTCCTCGGACGCGAACTCGGCATAAGCCGGCTGCTGCTCGAGGGCGGCGCCAGCATCAACGGTTCCTTCCTCGCCGCCGGGCTCGTCGATGAATTGAGCCTTCTCGTTGCACCCGCGATCGACGGGCGGGCCGCCAATCAGGGTTTCGTCGAGTTCGGCGAGAGCGGCCTGGCGGGCAAGACGCAGCTGTCCCTGAAGAGCTGCGAGGCGCTGGCGCATGGGCTCGTCCATCTGCGCTACGCGGTCAGCCCTGGAGCATAATCCCGAAAGGTCGCGGCGTGGTCCAGGGTCTCCGCGACGGAGCTGCGCTCCTGCTTCGTCCAGGGATGAGGAAGTCAGAGACTTCGGCTCACCTCGAGCGTTGCTAAGCGCATCAATACCGCATGGCGTCGAGATCGGCGATCAGCGTCGGGCCGGTGGGGTGCCAGCCGAGCCGTGCCTGGGTCAGAGCGCTGGAGGACGGCAGATCCATCGGCGCGAACATCGCCATCCAGCCGAAATGCTCCACCGCCTTTTCCGGCGCAATGGAAACCACCGGCAATTTCAAACCCCGGCCGAGCGCCTCGGCGATAGCGCGCACTTCGACACCTTCCTCGCCGACTGCGTGATAGCGCGCGCCCGGCTGCCGCTTTTCCACGGCGAGCCGGTAAAGCCGCGCCGCATCGAGGAGGTGGCCCGCGGAGTAGCGATTGCGGCCTTCGCCGACATAGGCCGAGACGCCCCTTTCACGCGCGATCTCGATGAGCGGCGTGATAAGGCCTTGCTTGACCGGATTGTGGACCTGCGGCAGCCGCACCACCGACACATTGATGCCGGCGTCCAGCAAGGCATTGCCGGCCAGCTCCGAGGCGATGCGCGGATTGGGATGACTGGCGTTGAAGACGTCCTCGATCGCCAACTGGCCATGTCCGGGGCTGCCCATGCCGACGCCGGAGGTGATCACCAGCGGCCGGTCGGAGCCGGCGAGCGCGGCGCCCAGTGCCGCGATGACGCGTTTGTCCTTTTCGCAATTCTCGGCAAACCGCGAAAAGTCGTGGTCGAATGCCGTGTGGATCACGCCGTCCGCCTTGGCCGCGCCATCGCACAGCCCTTCGGGCTCCTCGAGCGTTCCGCGATGCACTTCAGCACCGGCGGCGGCCAGCGCCTCGGCGCCGGCGTCGGAGCGGGTCACGCCGACCACCTGGTGGCCTGCCTTGATGAGTTCGGGAACGATCGCCGAACCGATGAAACCGGTCGCGCCGGTGAGAAAGATACGCATGCAAAATCTCCTGTACAGTTGCCTGCGTAATATTGCTGGTCTATTATTCTATTAAAGTAGTGATCTTATCGTGGTATAATGGCTAACAGGATGCCCTCCAATTCCGGCTCACTAGCAGCGTTCCTCAAAGACCGGCGCACCCGGCTTGATCCCGCATCATTCGGGTTTTCCGGACGCAGACGCACGCCGGGGCTGCGCCGCGAAGAGGTCGCACAGCGCGCCAACATCAGCCCGACCTGGTACACATGGCTGGAACAGGGCCGCGGCGGCGCACCCTCGGCCGATGTCCTCAACCGCATCGCCAAGGGGCTGCTGCTGACCGAGGCGGAGCGCGAACATCTTTTCATGCTCGGGCTGGGGCGCCCGCCCGAGGTCCGCTACAGGGGCGTCGAAGGCGTCAGCCCCCGGCTGCAGCGCCTCATCGACACGCTCGATGCCAGCCCCGCCATAGTCAGGACCGCCACCTGGGACGTCGTTGCCTGGAACCGTGCCGCGAGGGTCGTGCTGACCGACTACAGCACCCTGCCCGAGGGCGAGCGCAACATTCTGCGCTTCATGTTCCTCAGTCCCCATATCCGCGCCAGGCAGCACGACTGGCAAAACCTCGCCCGTTTCGTGGTGGGCGCGTTCCGGGCCGATGCGGCACGCGCCGGCGCTGTCTCCCAGGTGCGTGAACTCGTCGACGAACTCTGCAGCGCCAGCCCCGAGTTTGCCGCCCTGTGGCGGGAAAACGGCGTGCTCAGCCATGGCGACGGGACAAAGCGCCTGAAGCACCCGGAACTTGGCGATATCGAACTGGAATATTCGGGCTTCGCGGTCGACGGCCGGCCGGATTTGAGCCTGACCGTCTACAACCCGGTCGACAGCGCCGTCGCCGACCGCATCCGCGCGCTGGCTCTCGCCCGATACCCCAAAGAGTAAGGGCGGGACGACCTATCCGCTGCGATGACTCCCGCCCGCCCTCAAGCGCGCTCGCAGACCGCCTTCAGGATCTGCAAGGTCGGCCCCCAGTAGAGATCGGCATGCGGCCGGATCGCCGGTTCGGCGAAGTCGCTGAGCGTCAGTGTCAACAGTGTTCCCCCATCCGCCGGCGCCAGGTCGAAGCTGACCACGGTGTGATTTTCGGGCACGTCCGCCAGACGCGAGGCCGATAGCGTGCTCCAGTAGCTGTAGGCGAAGCTCATTCCCGGCTCAAAAGTGCGGATGGTGCCGTGGTTTTCGAACGGCATTCCGTGCAGCAGTCCGCGCATCACGATCGCGCCGCCGGCCTGCCCTTGCAGGCTGACGGTCAACTCCTCGTCGGACATCCATTGCGGGATCATTTCTGGCGTCGTCAGTATCCGCCAGACCTTGGCCGGCTCGGCACCGATGACGACGGTCTTGGTTATCGGCGCAGCGGACTCACTCATGGGGTGCAGATTATAGCGGATGCGGCGGCGACAATATCGCTGTTCCAGGCGGTACGGATGCCGCCATTGCCCCTTGCCCTGTATAGGAAGACAGCACCACGCTTGCGAAGCCATTGCAGCCCGTGGCATCTGTCGGCTCCACCAGCGCAGACGGCACCATGACACCACGGCAGACACGGCAGAGCGGCAGGCAGGCGGCGCCCGGCGTCAGTCTCAACCGGGCGCTGTCGAAGCTCGGCCTGTGCTCGCGCACGCAGGCCGAGGTGCTGATCGCCGAAGGCCGCGTGCGTGTCGGCGGCAAGGTGGTGCGCGATGCGGCGCTGCGCGTCGACCTCGACCGCGACCGCATCGTCGTCGACGACAGGCCGGTGGTTGCCGAGCGCAAGGTCTACCTCATGCTCAACAAGCCGCGCGGGCTGGTCACCACCCGCGAGGACCCGCAGCAGCGCGACACCGTCTATGCCTGCCTGGAAGGGCTCGACTTGCCCTTCGTCTCCCCGGTCGGCCGCCTCGACAAGGCGAGCGAAGGCCTGCTGCTGATGACCAACGACACCCGGTTTGCCAACCGGCTGATGGACCCGGCTTCGCATTTGCCGAAAACCTATCACGTGCAGATCGGCACGGTACCGGATGCTCCGATGCTGGAGACGTTGCGCGCCGGCGTGATCGTCGACGGCGAGGTGCTCACCGCGAACGCGATCGAACTTTTGCGCAGTGGCGGCCGCACCGCCTGGCTGGAGATCGTGCTCGACGAAGGCCGTAACCGCCACATCCGTCGCCTGCTCGCCGCGCACGGCGTCGAGGTCCTGCGCCTCATCCGCATCGCTATCGGCCGCCTGCCGCTCGGCGACCTCGCCAAGGGTACGGCACGGCACCTGACACCGGAGGAACTGGCGCTGCTGAGGGGGTAAGCAGGGCGTGCCGCTGGTACAGGCGCACGGCGATCCTTCCTGACGGAAAGCTGTCAGGAGACCTGGCCTATAGGTCGGATGGGAGCCGGCCATGGCTTCAACGATCAGGGAGCCAATGCAATGAATTTCGTCTCCGTCCGCATCATCACGTCGGACGTCCAGCGTCTCGTTCACTTCTACGGTGAGATCACCGGCATGCCCGTGACGGTGTACACGGAAGACTTCGCCGAACTGGCGACGCCGACCTGCACGCTGGCGATCGGCAGCACACGCACCTTGATGCTGTTCGGCGGCGACATCGCCCGCCCCGCCGACAACCACACCGCCATCATCGAGTTCCGCGTCGGCGACGTCGATGCTGAATTCGCCAGGCTCTCGGACCTCCTCAGGAATATCACTGTGCAGAAGCCGACCACCATGCCCTGGGGCAACCGCTCGCTGCTGTTTCGCGACCCTGACGGCAATCTGGTGAATTTCTTCACGCCGGTAACCGCTGAGGCGATCAGGAAATTCGACAGATAGGCGTAAGCGGCGCCGCTGGCCGAAGCTGCTCTATTTCTGGTTCCATTTCCGGATGACCGGCTCGCTCAAATCATGCTCGTAGCCGAGCACGCTGATGCTGGCCGTATCGAGCACCAGCAGCGCGCCGCCCTCCGGCGGCAGCCCGATCCAGCGCGCCGCCAGCACGCGCAGAAAATGCGCGCTGGAAAACACCAATATGCTGGCATTGGCCTCGCGCAGCCCAGCGATAATCCTGTCGGCCCGCGCGCCGACATCGGCCGCCATCTCGCCCTTTGGACACCCATCGCGAAACACATTCCAGCCGCGGCGCTCGGCCAGGATCTGTTTTGTCGTCAGCCCCTCATAGGCGCCATAGTCCCACTCCTGCAGATCGTCCTTCTTGACGCTCTGCGCGCCGAAGCCGGCCAGTACGCTGGTATTGTAGGCGCGCTGCGACGGGCTCGACCATACCGCCGAAAAAGACAGGCCCTCGAGCCTGTCCGCGAGACCCCGCGCGGCGGCCTCGCCAACCGGGGTCAACGGCATGTCGGTGCGGCCGGTATGCTGCCCCGAAAGGCTCCATGCCGTCTCACCATGCCGGACCAGATGGATTTGGGGATACGAGTTGCTCATGGACTGCCTTTCAATGTCACCGGCACCTTAGGCGACGATGCGGCAAAGGGGAATCCGCTTGGTACAAAACTGCGTGGTCGCCTGGCCTTGATTCGCGGCGGGCCGGCCCTGTGATCGGCCCGAGGCCGCAACTATATCAAGGTTCCCGCCACCTCAAGGGCATTGGCCCTTGCGCAACAGGTCATGTCATCATGTACAAACATTTGCTCATCGCCACGGACGGATCGGAACTGGCCGACAAGGGCGTTACCCACGGCCTGACATTGGCCAAGGGTCTCGGCGCCTCTGTTACTTTCATCACCGTCTCCGAACAATTCCCGATCTTCGCCTGGGGCGGCGCCATGGCCGGCTACGCCGCCGGCGATGAACTGGCCGCCTATCAGGAAGAGGCGCGCAAATACGCCAAGGAAGTTCTCGACAAGTGCAAGGCATCGGCCGACGCCGCCGGCGTCTCGGCGGAGGTCGTGCATGTCGAGGACAAGCGGCCCGCCGAAGCCATTCTGGAACTGTCGCAGGCCCTGGGCTGCGACCTGATCGTCATGGCTTCGCACGGCCGCCGCGGGCTGGGCAAGCTGCTCCTCGGCAGCCAGACGGCGGAAGTGCTGTCCTACACGGAGATCCCGGTGCTGGTCGTGCGCTAGGGCTACTACGGATCGCATGCTCCATCGAACCGCGTAATGACAATGTCGTTACGCTGTGCTAGATATGTGCAACGAAGGAGCCGTCCATGCCAACGTCACATCATCCGGTGCCGAAGAGCGTTCCGCTCAACATCCGCGTCAAGCCGGAAGTTCGCAATCTGATCGACCGCGCAGCCGAATTGCTCGGTAAGAATCGCACCGACTTCATGCTTGAAGCCTCGCAACGCGCCGCTGAGGAAGCGTTGCTCAACCGTCTCGTGTTTACCGTCGAACCGGATGTCTACGCTGCGTTTCTGGCACGCCTCGACGCGCCGCCGCAGCCCAACGACCGATTGCGCCGCACGATGACGACAAAGGCTCCGTGGGAAGCTGCGTGACGCTGTCGGTCCCGGTTCCACTCGCGGATCATCACGAACTCGGGGAATTTTCGTCGGGCATTACAGCGCTCGACGATTGGTTGAAAAAACGTGCTCGCACCAATCAAGCGGGCGGTGCATCCCGGACCTATGTGACTTGCAAAGGCAACCGTGTGATTGGCTACTATGCCGTTGCCAGCGGCGCCGTGAAAATGGTCGAAGCTTCCAGCCGTTTCCGGCGCGACATGCCCGATCCGATCCCCGTCGCAGTGCAAGGCAGGTTGGCCGTAGACCAAGCCTATCACGGTCGGGGCATCGGTCGGGCGCTGGTAAGGGATGCCGGTCTACGAATTCTCCAGGCTGCTGAAATACTGGGCATCAAAGGCATAGTGGTGCATGCGATTTCCGACGATGCCCGAGCTTTCTACATCACCATCGGGTTCGAGCCCTCGCCGGTCGAGCCGTTGACACTCATGGTCACGCTCGCTGATCTCAGCGAAAGCATTGGCTGACGACTTCCTGCCAGTGCTCTGGGGAAGTCCGGCGCCTAGAACACCAACTCCCCCACGAGATAGACCCCAAGCGCCAGCAACCCCGCGAAGAACACTTTGCGGAAGGTCTCGACGCTCATCTTCTGGCGCAGCGCCTGGCCGGCGAACATGCCGGCCAGCGCCGGCACAAGGGCTGCGACCGACCCCACCAGTTGCGCACTCGGCGACGCCAAGGCGCCTGCCTTGAACAACCCGATGGCGAGCGCCGCCGTCGACACGGTGAAGGACAGGCCGAGCGCCTGGATCAGGTCTTCTTTCTCCAGCCGCAGCGACTGCAGATAGGGCACCGCCGGGATGACGAAGACGCCGGTGGCGCCGGTGACCAGCCCGGTCGCCACCCCGACCAGCGGTGACATCAAGGCTTCGCGGCGCGCCGGCGTGGTGAAGCCGGCTTTGGCGAGGCCGAGGATCGCATAAAGCACCAGTGCGGCGCCCAGCCCCGCTGAGGCCGCGCCCGTATGCGTGCCGGTCAGCAGGCCGGCGCCGGCAACGGTGCCGAGCATCACGCCGGCCATCATCGTCCACAGCCGCTTGCACAGCCGGCCGAAGGACGGGCCGGTCAGCAATTGCCAGAGGTTGGTAACCAGCGACGGGATCAGCAGCAGTGCCGCGGCCTGTGCTGGCGGCATCGTTACCGCCAGCAGCCCCATCGCCACGGTCGGCAGCCCCATGCCGACGACGCCCTTGACGAAGCCGGCGGCGAGGAACACGGCGCCGATCCAGGCGAGGATGCCGGCGCTCAGCATGATCGTATCTTCAGGGCCGGATCAGTCATGCAGCAGCATATCGGTTGCTTCGGCATCCGGGCTGGCGGCCTTTGCCGGCGCCGCATCGCGGCTGGTGGATACGACCGTCGCCGCGCATCCCCGCAGGCCTGATCCCGCTCGCGCCATGGCAAGGCCGGCCACCGCAATGGCCAGCACGATCGCCGTGCTTTCAAGAATGCCGAGCCGCCCTGATGTTCGTTCGTTCATCACAAGATCTCCTTCGAAACTGTTTGACGAAAATCCTGGCCGATCACAATGTGGAAGTTGCGCTGCCAGCCTTCGGCCAAGGCGAAGGCTGGAGAGCCGACCGCCTTCCCGGCGCTGAATATTCGCAGGAGCAAGAGAATGCGCTTCGATCTGGTCGATCTCCGCCTGTTCCTGCTGGTCGCCGAACGCGGCAGCATCACCCATGGCGCCGAGCTTGCCGGACTGGCCCTGGCGTCGGCCAGCGCCCGCATCAAGGGCATGGAGGAGCGGCTCGGCGCGCCGCTGCTGGAGCGCCGGCGCCGTGGGGTGGTGCCGACGGCGGCCGGACAGGCGCTGCTGCATCATGCGCGCGCGGTGCAGAACCAGATCGAAGCGATGGCCGGCGACCTCGCCGCCTATGCCACCGGCCTGCGCGCCCGCGTCCGGCTGATGGCCAACACCGCCGCCACAGCCGAGTTGCTGCGCGAGATCCTGCCCGCCTTCCTTGTCGCGCACCCCGGCATCGACATCGAGCTCGACGAGCGCCCCAGCCATGAGATCGCGCAAGCCGTGGCCAGTGGTGCGGCCGATCTCGGCATCGCCGCCACCTGGGCCGGCCTTGCGCACCTCGAGCAGAAACCGTTCTTCATAGACCGGCTGGTGGTGATCGCCGCGCGAAACCGGCCCGGCATTGAAGGCCGCACCGTCAACCTCACTGAGCTTCTCGGCGAATCTTTCGTCGGCCTCAGCACCGGCCATGCGCTGCAGGAGCACATCGCCCGCCAGGCGGCCCGCCTTGGCGGCCATCTGCATGTCCGCATCCGCGTTCCCGGCCTCGACAATGTCTGCCGGCTGGTCGCGCAAGGTGCCGGCATCGCCATCGTGCCGGAAAGTGCCGCCCGCCGCTCGGCGCGGACGCTGCGCACACTGCGGCTGACCGATGACTGGGCAACGCGCCAGCTCAACCTCTGCGCCCGCCGCTTCGACGAGTTGACACCGCAGGCAAAATTGCTCGCGACAGCGCTGGCGTGAGCCGGACAGCGAGCACCTATCCCCATCAGCGCTGAATCATTGCCTTGCTTTTCAAATATTCGTGACGTAGCTTGTTTGCACATTGGCAAAAAAATCGCCAAACTTTTTTCCTTTTGTGAAAGACGGGGACTTTGCGGGAACATCTCGACCTGACCGATCGGCGGCTGGTCAAACAGCTGTCGCAGGACGCCCAGCCGGGCATCAACCGGATCGCCGAGATATTGGCGATTTCGGTGCCGACGGTGCGCTCGCGGCTGCGCAACCTGCTCGACCGCAACCTGCTCAAGATCGTCGGGCTGCTGAACCTGACCGAGCGCCCCGAGCTGATCTCCGCCATTGTCGGCATCAATGCCCAAGGGCGCGGCCGGGCCCGCGAACTGGCGCAGCGCATTTCGGAACTGCCTTTCGTCAATTCGGCCTCGGTGGTCACCGGACGCTTCGACATCATCGTCGACGTGACGGTGGCCGGTGACGTCGCCGATCTCTACCGCGTCACCAGCGAGCTGATCCCCGGCGCCGGCGAGCCGGGCGAAGTCGTGCGCAGCGAGACATTCGTCGTCATGGCGTCCTGCAACAAATGGGTCAGCCTGCCGGAAGGCTGCTGGTCGGACGATCGTAAGGAGCCGGCATGAAGATCGCGGTACTCGGCGGCCTTGGCCTGCAAGGCCGGGCGGCAATCGCCGACCTCGTCGCCAGCGACGGCGTCGAGGAAATTGTCTGCGTCGACACCGCGCCGGACGGCCCGGCCCGGCTTGCCGGCCTGACCGATCTTGCCCGCGTGCGCTTCGTGGTGCCTGAGGGCGCGATCGGCCAGGCCCTGGCCACTGTGCTTGATGATGTCGACGCCGTCATCGACCTGTTGCCGCAGCCGCTGATGCGCGAGGCGGTAACGGCCGCGATTACCACGCGCACGCCGCTGGTCACCACCAACTACGCCAAGTCGATCGCCGACCTGGCGCCGGCCGCCGAACAGGCCGGTGTCTCGATCATGACCGAATGCGGGCTCGACCCCGGCATCGACCTCGTGCTCTACGCGCGCGCCGCCAGGCAGTTCGACTCGATTTCTTCGATCGATTCCTATTGCGGCGGCATCCCCGAGCCGAAGGCGATGGCCAAGCCGCTGTGCTACAAGGTGAGCTGGAATTTCGACATGGTCCTGGTCAGCCAGAACCGCGACAGCGTGATGATCGAGGACGGGAACCGTGTCGCAGTGCCTGCCGGCCAGCAGCACGACAATCCGTTCATCCATGAAATCGAGGTTGCCGGCCTCGGCAGGCTCGAAGCCTTCCCCAATGGCGACGCGCTGCACTATGTCGAGATGCTGGACGCCGCAAAAGGGCTGCGCCGCTCCGGCCGCTACACACTGCGCTGGCCGGGATGGTCGGCCTTCTGGGCGCCGTTGAAGGAACTCGGTTTCCTCTCTGAGGACAAGGTGCCCGGCACCTCCAACAGCCCGCGCGAATTCCTTGGCCGGCTGCTCGGCCCGCAATTGCAATACGGCCCCGGCGAAAAGGATCTTTGCGTGATGCGCAATGTCTTTTCCGGCCTCGAAGGCGGCCGCGCCAAGACGGTGACGTCGGACCTGATCATCGAACGCGATCTCGTTTCCGGCCTGTTCGGCATGAGCCTCGGCGTCGGCTATCCCGCCAGCATCGTGGCGCAGATGCTGGCGAGGGGCGAGATCACCAGACCCGGCTTTTTGAACCCGCTGCTGGATGTGCCCGACATCAGGTTCTTCGATGAATTGGCCAGGCGTGGCATCACGGTTTCCGAGACGGTGGCACGGGACTGAGGCGAAAGATTTTCGAACGGTGGCTGCCGCCGGCAACGGCGCTGCCGCTCAAAAAGGAGCCCAAGGAGAACCGCGGGCACACATTAACGACAACAGGGAGGAATACCGAAATGAAGATTGCCAGACTTTTCATCGCCGGAAGACTTTTCATCGCCGGGCTTGCGCTCGCCGGGCTCACCGCTGCGGCCAGTGCGGGTACGCTCGACGACATCACCAAGCGCGGCGAATTGCGCGTCGCCGTGCAGACCCAGGGACCGCCCTTCTCGCTGGTCGGCGCCAATGGCGAACGCACCGGCAGTTCGGTCGAACTGGCCGAACTGATGGCCAAGGAAATGGGTGTGAAAATCACCTTCCTCGACTTCGACTGGGATGGTTTGATCCCGGCGCTGTTGTCGGGCAAGGCCGACCTGCTGGTCGCCGACATGACACCGACGCTGGCGCGCGGCATGAAGGTCGCGTTCACCACGCCTTACATGTACACGGGCAGCACCGTCTTCACCAAGGCCGACAGCAAGTTCAAGACCACCGAGGACTGCAAGGCCAAGGGCACCAAGATCGCCGTGCTGCTCGGCGCCACCGGCGAGAAGGAAGCCAAGAACGCCTTCCCCGATGCCGACATCAAGAGCTACAAGGGCGGCGGTCCGCTGCTGCTCGATGCCGTCAACAACGGCCAGGCCGACTGCGGCGTCAACGACGTCTCGGCGGTCAAGGGCCAGTCGACCGCCTATCCGGCCGGCACCTTCACCATCATGCCGGACCTTCTGTCGAAGGAGCCGCTTGCCTTCGCCACCCGCTATGATGAGCCGGACCTGTTGATCTGGATGAACCTGTTCCTCAACCAGGTCACTATCGACGGCCGACTGCAGAAGAACCTCGACTACTGGGTCAATTCCGACGCCTGGAAGAAGGATCACTAAGCAGCGATAAATCCAGGCGGTTTCGCGCGCATCTTAAACGCCGCGAAGCCGCCCGGAATTTCGTTTCATCTGTCGTTGCCTGCGCTCTGGGGATTTCACCCAACGATGCTCGAAAATTTCAGTTTCCGCACCATCGTCGAATACCTGCCGTTGTTCGGACAGGGCCTGGTCACGACCGTTTGGCTGTCGGCGCTGTCCTTTGTCGGCGCGCTCATCGTCGGCATCGTGCTGTGCGCCATGAATCTGCAGCGCGGCTGGCTGTTTCGCGCCCCAGCCAAGGCCTATATCGATGCGGTGCGTGCCACGCCCTTGCTGGCGCAGCTCTATTTTCTTTATTTCGGCCTGCCCCGGCTCGGCTTCGTTCTGCCGGAACTCGTCGTCGGCATCCTCGCGTTGTCGCTGAACAGCGGCGCCTATATCGCTGAAATCATTCGCGCCGGCATCCTGTCGATCCCGCGCGGCCAGGTCGAGGCCAGCGTCGCTTCGGGCATGACCTATGTCCAGCGCATGCGCCTTGTCGTCCTGCCGCAAGCCTTCAAGGTGACGATCCCGCCGCTGCTCGGCCAGGCGATCGTGCTGGTCAAGGATTCCGCCCTTTTGTCGCTGATCTCGGTTTCGGAACTGACGCGCGCCGGTCAATTGCTCGCCTCCGACCGCTTCATGCCGGCGGAAGGTTTCCTCACCATCGCCGCCTTCTATCTGCTGCTCTATTACGGCCTGAAAGGACTGGCTGGGCTCTCCAGCCGCTGGCTCGGCACAGCGGGGGCGCGGACATGATCTGGCAACAACTGCAAAGCCTCGCCGGCTCCTATCCACTGGCCCTGCGCGGCCTCGGCATGACCGTGTTGCTGTCGCTGATCAGCCTGGTGCTCGGCACGCTGCTCGGCTTCGGCCTCGGCATCCTGCGCACCGGCGGCAACCGGCTGATCTCGGGCTTGATCGGCGCCTGGGTCGACCTGATCCGCGGCACGCCGTTCCTGGTGCAGATCTTCCTGATCTTCTTCATCCTGCCGGAGTTCGGCATCGAGCTCGACGCCTTCACCGCCGGCATCATCGCGCTGACCAATCTGGCTGCCTGCTTCATCTGCGAGATCGTCGTCGCCGGCATCCGCTCGGTACCGACCGGCCAGGTCGAGGCGGCACTGGCGTCCGGCCTGTCGCGCTGGCAGCGCATGCGCCAGGTGGTGCTGCCGCAGGCCATGCGCATCGTGCTGCCGCCGCTGGTCGGGCAATATGTGCTGCTGATCAAGGATTCTTCCGTCGTCTCGGCCATCGGCCTCACCGACCTCACCCGCGTCGGCTGGCTGGTGGTGCAGCGTGTGCCCAACGGCCTGCTGGTCTTCTTCCTTGTCGGCGCCGGCTATTTCATCGTCTGCTATCCGCTGATCATGCTGGCCCGCCGGCTGGAGCAGCGCATGGGCGCGGCGCATGGCGAGGTGCAGTTGTGACTTCCAACCTCAAAGGTCCAGAAAACATGACCAAAACGGGCCTTGCCAAAACCGGCATGATCGACTTTCGCGGCGTCAACAAATGGTTCGGCTCGCTCAACGTGCTCAAGGACATCACGCTCAGCGTCGAACCGCGCGAAGTGGTCGTCGTCTGCGGCCCGAGCGGCTCGGGCAAAAGCACTCTGATCCGCTGCGTCAACGGCCTGGAGGCGATCAAGAACGGCGACCTCGTCGTCGACGGCCAGCGCCTGGGCGACCCCGCCACCAACATGACCCAGCTGCGCACCGAGATCGGCTTCGTCTTCCAGTCGTTCAACCTCTACCCGCATAAGACGGCACTCGAAAACGTCACGCTCGCCCCCATCCATGTCCGCAAGATCCCGCGTGCCGAAGCCGAAAAGGCCGGCCGCGAATTGCTGGCCAAGGTAGGCCTCGCCGACAAGGTCAATGCCTATCCAGCACAGCTCTCCGGCGGCCAGCAGCAGCGCGTGGCGATCGCGCGTTGCCTCGGCATGCGGCCCAAAATCATGCTGTTCGACGAGCCGACCTCGGCGCTCGATCCCGAGATGATTTCCGAAGTGCTCGACGTCATGGTCGCGGTCGCCGAGGAAGGCATGACCATGATGGTGGTGACGCACGAGATGGGCTTTGCCCGCAAGGTCGCCCAGCGCGTGGTGTTCATGGACGCCGGCGCCATCGTCGAAAGCGGCACGCCCGACGAGTTCTTCTCACACCCCAAGACCGACCGCAGCCGCGCTTTCCTGAGCAAGATTCTCAGGCACTGACGGCGGGCGGTCAGGTCGCCTCTTCCGCGCTGCCGCCAATCGCAAACGCTGCCGGGCCGCCGCGCCGCCTGAGCAGCGCGATGGCGAGGAAGGCGATGACCCCGCTCGCGGCGACGACCACCAGCACCCACAAGGAATTGGCGACAGATGTCCGCGCCATCATGAAGGCGAGCGCGAACGGCGCGAAGGCCGAAGTGAACTGGCGGGCAGCGCTCGCCCATCCCAGCCGCGCGCCATAGCCTTCGCGGCCGAAGAGTTCGAGCGGCAAGGTGCCGCCGACGATGCTGGTGAGGCCGGAGCCGAGGCCGAACAGGAACACGAACACGAAGGCGCCGGGCAGCCATGGCGTGATCAGCAACAGCGCACACAGCCCGGCCGTGAGCAGTGACGCGGCAATGACGGCAAGGTGCGTCTGCTGCAGCCGCCCGCCAAACAGCATGTTGATCAACCGGCTGGCGACCTGCGCCGGCCCGAACAGGGTCGAGACGAAGAGGCCTGCGGTGCCGAGCCCAAGGGCCGCCGTCAGCGGCACCATGTGGATGAGGATCGCCGACAGCACGAAGCCCTCGGTGGCGAACCCCGCCAGCATCAGCAGGAATGCGGCCCGGCCGCGCCGCGCATCGAGCGGCATTCCCGCTTCATCGGGGGCGGAACCGCGCTCATGCGGCGTGACCGTTGCGTGGCGACGCGACAGGCGCATCAGCCAGGCGTGGATCGGCAGGCATAGGCCGAGATTGAGAGCGGCGAACAAAAGGTAGACCTCGCGCCATGTGAGGTGCGCATGCAGCGCCGAGGTCAGCGGCCAGAACAGGGTAGAGGCAAACCCGGCGATCAGCGTCAGATGGGTGATGCTGCGTTGCGGCCGGGGAACCCCGACCTGCACGATCGCCACGAAGGCGGCGCTGTAGAGGACGAAGCTGGAGGCCAGTTCCATCGCCAGCAATCCCAGAACGAAGCTCACGCGGCCGGGTGCAACGGCGCACAGCGCCAGCGCCACAGCCGCCGCGACCGAGCCGACGGTCATGATGCGGCCGGCGCCGAAGCGGTCGGCCCACCGCCCGGCAGTCGGCGCGAACAGGCTGCCGGCAAACAGCGAGGCCGACAGGGCTGCGAATACCCAGCCTTCCGTGAGCCCGAACTCGCGTGCCATTGCCGGCGCCAGGATCGAGAAGCTGTAATAGAGCGTGCCGTAGCCGATGATCTGGGTCAGCCCAAGCGCCCAGATCGCCTTGCGCAGGACGGATCGTTCAGGCATCGACGCCGGCCGCCATATTCTCTCGCGTCTCGGTGGCCGGCGCGGTTGCGCAGCCGCAACCCGATGCGCCGGTTGCCTTGGCGTCCGCATCCCTGACGCAGCAGGCATCGACAGCGGCGGGAGCAGGCCCGCCACAGCAGCCGGCGCTTTCCGATACCGTCGCGACACCGACGGCACTGCACACGCCGGTCTCCGGCAGCACCAGCCGCACCTCGCGGGCCGCGGCATGGTCTCCGGCAATATCGGCCACCACCGAGCGGACCTGCTCGTAGCCGGTCGCCATCAGGAAGGTCGGGGCACGGCCGTAGGATTTCGAGCCGACGATGGTGAAACCGGGTTCGGGCTGCGCGAGTTCCGCAATGCCATGCGCGGGAACCGTGCCGCATGAGTGGAAGTTCGGATCGATCAGCGGCGCCAGTGCCGGCGGCGCTTCGACGACGGGATCAAGCGCGATGCGGATTTCGCCGAGGAACGACAGGTCTGGCCTGAAGCCGGTGGTGACGACGATGCGGTCCACGGCCATGCTGAACGGCTTTCCGGCGAGGTGGGCGTCGACGGCAAGCTTCTCGCCTTGCGTCTCGATGCGGTCGACGGCGAAGCCCGTCAGCATGTTCAGCCTGCCGTCCGCCATCGCCTGCCTGGCGGCCAGCCCAAGCGCACCACGTTCCGGCAATTGGTCGTTCAGCCCGCCGCCGAGCAATCTCTCGATGCTGGCGTGCCGCAGCGCCCAGAAGATCTCGGTGCCAGGCGCGCCATCCTGCAACTCCATCAGCGCCAGCGCGACGTTGATGGCCGAGTGCCCGCCGCCGATGACCAGGATGCGCTTGCCCGCATAGTCTTCTCTCGCCTTGCCGACCACGTCGGGAATGCCATAGGCGATGCGTGCCGACGCCTTGCCTTCGCCGGCAACCGGCAGCCCGTCGATGCCGATCGGGTTTGGCCGCCACCATGTTCCGGATGCGTCGATGACGGCGCGTGCGAGAAAGCGGTGCTCACCGCCGCCATCGCGGTAGCGGATGACGAAGGGCGCGTCCTTGCGGCCCTCATTGGCGACCTTGTCGTGCCCCTGACGGGTGATCGCGGTGACCTCGGCGCCGAGCTTCAGATTGGCGGCGATCGCCGGAAGCCGGCCAAGCGGCGCCAGATAGTCGCGCACGATCTCGCCGCCGGTCGGCAGGCCCTGGCTGTCCGGCGCCGTCCAGCCGGAGCGGTCGAGCAGCGCCCGCGCCGCCGCGTCGATGTTGTATTCCCAAGGCGAGAACACCCGCACATGGCCCCATTCGAGCAGTGCGGCCCCAACACTTTCGCCGCGCTCCAGGATGAGTGGACGGATGCCGCGCTCGACCAGATGCGCCGCGGCGGCAAGGCCGACCGGGCCGGCGCCAATTACCGCGACGGGAAGATCTGCCATCATGTCCATAGATTCGATCCTTCCGGTATGTTCGAATTATAAGCGCAAAAAAATCAGGCCAGTGCTTTGCCGACGGCGGGCGCGCAGACAGCATCCGCGCAGCACTCGTCGGCGAGATAGCCGATCAGCGCATTCATGCCGGGATAGTTGGCGCGGCAGATCAGCGTCGTCGCTTGCCGTTCCTGCGTGACAAGCCCGGTATCGACCAGCCGTTTGAGGTGATGCGACAGCGTGGAGGACGGAATGTCGAGCCTGCCCTGGACGCTGCCGACGGCAAGCCCGTCATCACCGGCCCGCACCAGGATGCGATAGAGCTGAAGCCGCGTCGGATTGCCGAGCGCTTCGAGTTGGGCTGCTGCTTTTTCGAGTCTCATGGAAATAAGCTACGCAGCACTTTTCGCGCCGTCAACCCAATTTCGAAAATTATGGAAATAGCGTCAGCCGGCGCGCTTGCCCGAGGCGTAAATGACCACCTCGCCATCCTCCTTGGTGAACGTGCCGATGTCCGGATTGGGCAGAATGTCCAGCACCTTTTCCGACGGCCGCGCCAGCACAACGCCGAGCGGACTGACCACGATCGGCCGGTTGATCAGGATCGGATGTGCCAGCATGAAATCGAGGATCTGCTGGTCGGACCATTTCGGGTCGGCAAGGCCGAGTTCGGCATAGGGTGTGCCCTTCTCGCGCAGCAGGGCGCGCGGTGTAATGCCCATCGCCGCGATCAGGTCGACCAACCTTTCGCGCGATGGCGGCGTCTTCAGATATTCGATCACCTCCGGCTCCTCGCCCGACTGGCGGATCATGGCCAACGTGTTGCGCGACGTGCCGCAATCGGGATTGTGGTAGATGGTGATGGTCATTTCGAGGTCCTCTCAGCCGACATGGTATTCCGGACGGCGCCGCTCATCTCGTACCAGCCCTTGCTGCGGTTCACGATCCACACCACCGACAGCATGACCGGAACCTCGATGAGCACCCCGACCACAGTGGCAAGGGCCGCGCCAGAATTCAGCCCGAACAGCGCGATCGCGGCGGCCACCGCCAGCTCGAAGAAGTTCGACGCGCCGATCAGCGCCGATGGTCCAGCCACGCAGTGCCGTTCGCCGCTGAGGCGGTTGAGCAGATAGGCAAGACCGGAGTTGAAGTAGACCTGGATCAGGATCGGCACTGCCAGCAGCACGATCACCAACGGCTGCGCAATGATCTGCTCGCCCTGGAAGCCGAACAGCAGCACCAGCGTCGCCAGCAAGGCAACCAGCGACAGAGGCTGCAGCGTGGCAAGCAGGGCCTCAAGCCCGGCCTGTCCCCTCGCTGCCAGCAGCCGGCCACGAACCAACTGCGCGACGATCACCGGCGCGACGATGTAGAGTGCGACCGACAGCATCAGCGTGCCCCATGGCACGGTGATCGCCGACAGGCCGAGCAGCAGGCCGACGATTGGCGCGAAAGCAACGATCATGATCGCGTCGTTGAGCGCCACCTGCGACAGCGTGAAATTCGGCTCGCCGCGCGTCAGGTTCGACCAGACGAACACCATCGCCGTGCAGGGCGCCGCGGCAAGGATGATCAGCCCGGCAATGTAGGAATCGATCTGCACGGCGGGCAGCCACGGCCGGAACAACCAGCCGATGAACAGCCAGCCCAGCAGCGCCATCGAGAACGGCTTCACCGCCCAGTTGATGAACAGCGTCACGCCGATGCCGCGCCAATAGGTGCCGACCTTGGCCAGCGAGGCGAAATCGACGCGCAAGAGCATCGGCACGATCATCAGCCAGATCAGTACGGCGACAGGAATGTTGACCCTGGCGATCTCGGCCGACGCGATGGCGCCGAACACGCCCGGCAGCAGATGGCCAAGCGCGATGCCCGCGACGATGCACAGTGCCACCCACACCGTCAGATATTTCTCGACGAAGCCGATGCCGGGCCGCACCGCCTCAGCTGCGTTCAGAGCATGATCGGTCATGATGGCTTCCTTGTTCGAACGGCGCGCGGCGGACAGTCACAAGCCCCTCAGCAGTCACAGGTCACGGCATTGATGACCGGGCGGCAGAGCTCCGGCGCGCCATTGCAGCAATCTTCCATCAGATAGGCCAGCAGGTCGCGCAAGCCGGTCATGTCGGCGACATAGCGCACGGTCCTTCCGTCGCGTTCGGGACGGATCAGCCCGGCATGGGCGAGCACCTTCAGATGCGCCGACATGGTGTTCTGGATCGTGTCCAGCCTCGTTGCGATCTCGCCGGCTGGAATGCCTTCCGGGCCGGCACGCACGAGCAGCCGGAAGACATCCAGCCGCGTCTCCTGGCCAAGTGCGGCCAGCGCGTTCAAAGTGCCCTTCATATATCCGAATCCTTGGATTTATGGATTCGTGAATATCGACTCCCCCACGATCTGTAAAGGATGTCCGCCGCTATGATGTGACGGCAAGCACCTTTCCCGTATCGTGCTGGCGCACGAAGTCCACCCGGGCACCGTCCCAGTGGTAGCTGTAGTGGCGGCCCTGCACTGGAACGGCAATGACGTCGGGCCAGAAGATGCCGATGCAGCCGCCGCCCGGCATGCGCACGCTGTTCCACACCAGCCCGTCGCTGCCTGCTGCCCGCAGCGCCCGCCCTTCCGCCTGCGAGGCGGAATAGTCGTCCGGGTCGAGCACGCCGGGCACGGCGTTGACGTCATCGAGATCGCGGTCGACGTTGCCGATCAGCACGCGGAAATCCGCCGTCCAGCCCGGCCCTTCGTTTGTGGCGCGCATGAATTTCTGATGGTGGTGGATGGTCTCGGCAAGCGCGACGTCCTCGCTGTCGCCGGCATAGTAGATGCCGTAGCTGCCATCCGAGAAGCGTCCCGGCCGCAGCGTCGAACAGTGCACGAAAGGCGCCATCACGAAGCTGGCGCCGGGGCCGGAAACCCGCCTTGCGGCCGAAACCTTGCCGAGATCGCCAATCTCGAACCTTATGCGTGGGTTTGTCTTCGCCTCGACGGCGGCAAGCGCCTCCCAGTCGCGCGGGTCGGCAATGTCTTCGAACAGGTCGATCGGTGGGTGGATGGAACGGATGATGCGGAAGGTCTGGTGCCAGTCGACGCGGCGACGGACCGCAAGCCCACTCACCATGCACCACGCTCCGCATCGAGCCATTCGCGCATCGCCGAGAGATCGGAGATTTCGCCGCGCAGCATCAGGTCGAGCGCCGACTGGCCGCCAAAGGTGGCATTGGGCTTGCGGATCCAGGCATAGCCGCGCGCCGGCTCCGTGAAGAGGTAGCGCAGGCCCTTGTGGATGCCCATCAGATGCGCCATGCGGGTGCGCAGGTCGCGGTCGATCCTGCCGATGCCACCTTCCTTCGCCCCAGTCTTCCAGCGTGCCCAGGTGCGCGCCGACATACCGCCAAGCAGGATGCAGGCCTCCAGGTCGGTGAGGTTCCAGGCCTTGAACAGATTGACCGTGGTGCGCGCCAGCGCGCCCGCTTCTTCATCCGAGATAGCGGCTCCGAACGTGGCCGGCGTGGTGACGATGGACTGAAGCTGCATTGCGTTCACCTTGCTGATTGGCAGATATATAGCATGTATTTGCCAATTGGCAAGAATGCGGAGATGGCAAGGCTTGGCTGCAAAATGAAAGGGCGCGGCCCACACCGCAGGCCGCGCCCTTTATTGCATCACACTGTACGGTGCCTACTCCGCCGCCTCATACCCCGCGATGCCCTTGATCTCGAGGAAATCCTCAAGTCCGTATTCGGCATATTCGCGGCCATTGCCCGACTGCTTGTAGCCGCCGAACGGCAGGCCGGCGTCCCACTGGGGATAGTTGATGTAGACATTGCCGGTGCGCATGCGCGCCGCGACTTCGCGCGCCTTCTTCATATCCTTGGCCTGGATGTAGGAGGCGAGGCCATAGACGGTGTCGTTGGCGGTCTCGACCACCTCGTCGACGCTGTCATAGGGCATGATCGCCAGTACCGGCCCAAAGATCTCCTCGCGCGCGATGCGCATGTCGTGGGTAACGTCGGCGAACACTGTCGGCCTGACATAGTAGCCGCGGTTGAGTTCGGCCGGACGGCCGGGGCCGCCGGCGACCAACGTCGCACCCTCGTCGATGCCGGCCTGGATCAGGTCCTGGATCTTGTCGAACTGAACCTGGCTGACGACCGGGCCGAGCTTGGTGCCGGCAGCGTCGGCCGGACCGACGGTGAATTTTTCCGCCGCAACCTTGGCATAGCCGGCCGCCTCGTCATGGCGCTCGCGCGGCACGAACATGCGCGTTGGCGCGTTGCAGGACTGGCCGCTGTTGCTGAAGCAACCGGCCACGCCCTTGCTGACCGCGCTTGCGAGGTCGACGTCGGGGAACAGAATGTTGGCCGACTTGCCACCAAGCTCCTGATGCACGCGCTTGACCGTGTCGGCGGCGGCCTTGGCCACCAGGATGCCGGCGCGGGTCGAACCGGTGAACGACATCATGTCGATGTCAGGATGGCTGGACAACGCCTGGCCGACGCCCGGTCCGTCGCCATTGACGAGGTTGAAGACGCCCTTCGGCACGCCGGCCTCGTCGAGGATCTCGGCGAAGATGATGGCGTCGAGCGGCGCGATCTCGGATGGCTTGAGCACCATGGTGCAGCCGGCGGCGAGCGCCGGACCCACCTTGCAGGTGATCTGGTTGAGCGGCCAGTTCCACGGCGTGATCAGCCCGACGACACCGATCGGCTCCTTGACCACGAGATGATTGCCCTTCACGTGGCGGAATTCGAAAGCCTTCAGCGTCTCGGCCATTTTGGTCAGATGCGCCAGCCCAATGCCGACCTGGCTGTCCAACGCCATCTGGCGCGGCGCGCCCATCTCGCGCGACACGGCAACCGCAAGATCGCCACTGCGCTTCTTGTAGACCGCGATGATGCGATTCAACAGGTCGAGCCGCTCGCTAACTTCGGTGAAACCAAAGCTGTTGAAGGCGCGCTTGGCGGCAGCCACCGCCTTGTCGACATCGGCCTTTGAGCCGAGCGAAATCTGCGCAAAAGCGTCCTCATTCGAGGGATCGATGACGTCCAATGTGTTGGGCACAACAGGATCGACCCACGCGCCATCGATGTAGAACTGCAGATTGTGTGACATGGTTTTCTCCTTGGCCGCATGGTCGCGCCGGGCCGTCATATCTGGCTGGAGATAACGATGCACAAACGCCGCTGTCAAACACAACCCCCGAAGTGGTTGAGCCAGTGCGGCAGTGATTGAGCCAGAGCGGTTGGGCAGCAACCGGCTTGGTGAGGATGGACTACAGCAAGGTATGCCCGGCCTCGACCAGAAACCGCCTCGCCGCGGCCTGATCCGTGGCTTTCACCAGGAGATGGTCGCCATCGAAACTGGACACCACGAAGATGCCCAACCCGTTTTCCGACAACGGCCTGATGACCGACAGCACGATACCGGTTTCGTCGAAGGCGAACGGGCCCAGGAGCTTGAAGGCCACCCAGTCGATATCCTGCTTGACGGCATGCGGCACGCGGTCCTGCAGGCAAACGATCGAAAGCTCGTCGTCGGTCCTTGTGATGCTGACGAAGCCTGGTCCGTCCGCCCAACCGGGAATGGTCTCGCCCGCCGCCAGCCGGGAAACCGCGTAAGACCCCGGGAGTTGCTTAAGCCTGACCTTGGCAGCCATTATCGAAATCCTTCCTCAGATCGCCGGTGATCCCGCTAGCCTCTTGCTCATATAGACCGTCATGCCGCCCATGAACGGCTCGTCCCGATCCACGATATAGCCCTGCCTCTTGTAGAGCGATACGTTCGCCTCGAACGCGCCATTGGTCAGCAGGCGAAGCTCGTCGCGGCCCGACTCGATCGCCTTGCGCTCGGCCCACTCCAGCAACAGCCGGCCAATCCCCCTGCCCTGCGCATCCGGTGCGACACAGACATTCTCGATCCACAGGTGATCCTCGGCCAGCATGGTTTCAATCATTCCCACGATCCGATCATCCTCGACGGCGAGATCGAACGGATGCTCGGCAACAGCCTTCTCGTAGTCGGCGCGCATCGGCAGAGGCTCGCGGCCGATCACCGCTACCCATTTGGCATAGGCGGCGCGCACGATATCCCGGATCGCGGCGGCGTCAGCGGGCGCGGCCGGCCGAAGCCGGATGGAAGAATTGTTGGTCATCAAACTGCTCCAGACATGAAAAATCCCGCCGGCGGTTTCGCGGGCGGGGCTGGAAACGAAAGAACCGGGTCTATCCTGCCGGTCTTTGTCGTCGCGCAATCAGCTTGCCGCTCCGCACTGTGCAGGGGCGACGTCGCTTGGTGTTGGCAGGCGCGAAAACGAACATGGCGCCAAGTTGGAACAGGAAGCGCGGCGATGTCAAGGCGACCGCTCGATCGACAGTGTCTCGCATGGCGACAAGGTTCTGGTCCTCGCGCCCGCAGGGCATAGAATCGCTATATGCTTTGTGCCAACGGCAGCTGATCGATGGGCGAACTATGACCGGGACGCTG
Source organism: Mesorhizobium sp. BR1-1-3 (assembly GCF_020165455.1). Classification (NCBI taxonomy): domain Bacteria; kingdom Pseudomonadati; phylum Pseudomonadota; class Alphaproteobacteria; order Hyphomicrobiales; family Phyllobacteriaceae; genus Mesorhizobium; species Mesorhizobium sp. BR1-1-3. The sequence goes on along the minus strand of NZ_JAIUIC010000010.1, from coordinate 211,610 downwards.
AACAAAGCGGTGCGGATGGTGGCCATCCTGAACCTGGCCTATTTCGGGATCGAATTTGCCGTAGCCGTTTGGATCGGATCGGTATCGCTGTTCGCGGACAGCATCGATTTTCTGGAGGACGCATCCGTCAATCTCCTGATCATGGTCGCGTTGGGCTGGACCGTCCGCAATCGAGCGCGGCTCGGAATGGCGCTGGCCGGGATACTTCTGATCCCCGCTTTGGCGACCCTTTGGACAGCCTGGGAGAAATTCAACATTCCAATTCCGCCAGCTCCCGTTCCGCTAACGCTCACAGCGGCTGGCGCGATGCTCGTCAACCTGTCGTGCGCGCTCATGCTCGCTCGCTATCGCCATCACAGCGGCAGCCTCACCCGCGCCGCCTTCCTGTCGGCGCGCAACGACGTCCTGGCCAATGTGGCAATCATTGTCGCCGGCCTGGTCACGGCATTTGTGTGGAATTCGGCCTGGCCAGATATTGTCATTGGGCTGGCAATCGCCATCATGAATGCGGATGCTGCCCGCGAGGTTTTCACGGCCGCAAGACGCGAGTTCGCAGAAGGCCAAATTTCAAACTGAAACGCTGCCGCCCGATCCGCGCACGATCCCCTCAACTCCTGCGCCGTCGGCCGGAATGGCTACCCGGTCGTCGAGTGCCCTCAGCCTGCGCCTGGCTCTAGCGATCGATCCTTGCTTCCTGTTGCGGAGAATAGCGCGCTCCCTGTACGGCGATCGCCGAGACCGCGTCCTCGATGTCGGCAAGATCGTTCGCCGTCAGCGCGACAGTGACCGATCCGATGTTCTCTTCGAGGCGATTGAGCTTGGTGGTGCCGGGGATCGGAACGATCCAGGGCTGTATCTGCCAAGCGCGGGAGCGATATCGGAGAATGGGCTTTTCAGCCTTGGAACATCGGTCATGGTGGTCTCCTTCGTAGAGTTCGGGCGTTGAACTCGGCGCCACGCGCCGATACCTGGTCAAATCCCGTATTGTTCGTCGCTGACATGCTCCAACCAGTCGACGACCTTGCCGTCGAGCGCTTCGGCGATAGCGATGTGGCTCATCGCCGTGGTCGGCGCGGCGCCATGCCAATGCTTCTCTCCGGGCGCGAACCAGACGATGTCGCCGGGCTGGATCGATTCGATCGGGCCGCCCTCGCGCTGCGCCAGGCCGGCGCCCGAGAGGACGATCAGCGTCTGGCCGAGCGGATGCGTGTGCCAGGCGGTGCGCGCGCCGGGCTCGAAAGTCACGGTGGCGCCGCCGACCCGGGCGGGCTCGCTGCCCTTGAACGGCGCGTCGATGCGCACCGCACCGGTGAAATAGTCGGCCGATCCCTTGGCCGAGGCCTGAGAGCCGTTTCGCGTGATGTCCATGGTTTTGTCCCTTCCTGGCAACAGCCATGACACGACCGCCCGGCTTTAGAGACGGCCGGAGGTGCCCGGTGTGATAACGCCTATCTAGGGTCTGCGATTGGTGCCGATTAGGTGCTATATCCAGCATGATCTTATGAAGGGGGCTCATGAATGCCACGTGACAACCTGAACGAGCTAACCGCTTTCCTCGCTGTGGCGCGCGAGGAAAGCTTCACCAGGGCGGCGGCCAAGCTCGGGGTTTCCCAATCGGCGCTCAGCCACACGGTGCGGGCGCTGGAGGAGCGGCTGGGTGTACGGCTCCTGACCCGCACCACGCGCAGCGTGTCGCCCACCGAAGCCGGGGAGCGGCTGCTTCGCACCGTCGGGCCGCGGCTGGACGAGATCGAGACCGAGCTCATTGCCTTGAGCGCATTGCGGGAAAAACCCGCCGGCACCATCCGCATCAGCGCCGGTGAGCACGCCGCCGATGCGGTCCTGTGGCCGGCGATCGCCCCGCTGCTGCCCGACTATCCCGACATCAAGGTCGAGATCATCGTCGACTATGGACTGACCGACATCGTCGCCGAGCGCTTCGACGCCGGCGTGCGGCTGGGCGAACAGGTGGCGCGCGACATGATCGCGGTGCGCATCGGCCCCGACATGCGCATGGCGGTGGTCGGCTCGCCAACCTATTTCGCTACCCGACCAAAGCCGCGCACGCCGCAGGACCTGACCACCCACAATTGCATCAATCTGCGGCTGCCCACCTATGGCGGGCTCTATGCCTGGGAGTTCGAGAAGGCCGGACGCGAGCTGAAGGTTCGGGTCGAAGGCCAGCTTGTGTTCAACACGGCCGCTCTGCGCATGAACGCGGTGCTCGCCGGCCTCGGCCTTGCCTATCTGCCTGAGGAGCAGGTGACGGCCCATCTGGCCAACGGCCGGCTGGTGCGTGTGCTCGCCGACTGGTGCGGGCCCTTCCCCGGCTACCATCTCTATTACCCCAGCCGCCGGCAAGCCACGCCGGCCTTCTCGCTGCTGGTCGACGCGCTGCGCTACCGGGGCAAGGAGTAAGTCGGTGAGCAGCTTCCACCCGGCTTTGACTCGCCGCCGCCTGCGGTGACTATCCCCGGAAATGGTCGCGGAACCATTTCCGCGGCACCGCGTTCACTGCGGTTAACTGGAACTCCTATACGTGGCGCAAGTGACGAAAACCTCGAGCTCGACCTTTGATCTGCCCCACCAAATCCTCGATAATCTTCCCGTAGCAATCTACACCACCGACACCGAAGGCAAGATCACCTATTTCAATCGGGCCGCGGCAGATTTCGCTGGGCGCGAACCCGAGCTCGGAAAAGACCAATGGTGTGTGACGCACAAGCTGTTCACGACCGACGGTGAAGTGTTGCCGCATGACCAATGCCCGATGGCTGTCGCGCTAAAGGAGAACCGGCCGGTCAGAAACCAGTCGGCTATCTCCCAACGCCCGGACGGCACGCGTGTGCCGTTCCTTCCCTATCCCACACCGCTTCATGACGAGCAGGGCAGACTGGTCGGCGCCGTCAATATGCTGTTCGATCTCACTGACCGCCATCATGCCGACGAGGCCAGGCATCATCTGTCAGCCATCGTGGAGTCTTCCTTCGATGCCATCGTCAGCAAGGATTTGAACGGGGTCATCAGGAGCTGGAACTCAGCCGCCCAACGTCTGTTCGGTTACACCGCCGACGAAGCAATCGGAAGGTCGGTAACTATGCTGATACCGGACGACCATTTGGACGAAGAGCCGCGCATATTGGAGCGCATCCGCAAAGGCGAGCAGGTCGAGACCTACGAAACCATCCGCCGCCGCAAGGACGGCAGCCTTGTGCCCGTATCCCTGACAATCTCGCCGGTGCGCAACGCCGTCGGGCAGATCGTCGGCGCCTCGAAGATCGCCCGCGACATATCAGTAGCCAAGGAGAACGAATATCGCATCCGCATGCTGATGCGCGAGGTCAACCACCGGGTGAAGAACCAGTATTCCGTCATCATCTCGATGATCCGGGAGACCAGCAAGCGGTCATCGACGCCGGCCCAGTTCGAACGTCAGGTGCGCGAGCGCATCATGGCGTTGTCGCTCTCGCATGACCTTCTGGTTTCCGGCGACTGGAAGGGCGCCACGATCTTCGAACTGCTGCTTGCGCAGGCCAAACCGTTCGGCAACGAGGAGCGGATCTCAATGTCGGGCCCTTCCCTGACGCTGAGCCCCAATGCCGTCCAGTACCTCGGCATAGCGTTTCATGAACTCGCGACCAATTCCGCTAAATACGGCGTCCTTTCGGCCGCAGAGGGAACGATAACGGTGCAATGGAAGGTAACCGGACTGGTCGGCCAGAAACAGTTCCAGCTGATCTGGAAAGAGAGAGATGGTCCTGAAGTACAGACGATCGGCCATGGTGGTTTCGGCAGCGTGGTGCTGCGGCGCGTCGCTCCAGCCGCGGTGAGCGGCACCGGTGTTCTCGAGCATGATAGCCACGGTGTCACCTGGACGCTGCAAGCACCGTTGACCCAACTTGAGGCCTCGGTTGACAGCGAGCACGTTGATCAGCGTGCATTGGACCAGGTGATGAGCGGACACGAATTCGGAATTGTTCCCTGAACTTGGGCACTGGCAACAGGACTACGGCCCGCTATGTGTTGCTTTTATTGTACGTCCTGGCCTTCAGCCCTGTCGCAATATGGCGGGCATCAGCACCGGAGCCATCGCCGTGACCGTGACCGACCTCTATCGAGGCTACATCGCCTGCCTCAACAATCAGGACTGGCAGAAGCTGCATCGCTTCGTTCATGACGAGGTGCACTACAATGGCGACCGCGTCGGACTGTCGGGTTACCAGGACATGCTGGAGCGCGATTTTCGGGAAATCCCAGACCTCTATTTCGATATCCAGTTGCTGATCGCCGAACCGCCGTTCCTAGCCAGCCGGCTTCAGTTCAACTGCACGCCGAAGGGAACCTTCTTCGGGCTCCCTATAAACGGCAGGAAGGTGTCCTTCAGCGAGAACGTCTTCTATGAATTCCTCGACGACCGGATCAGGAACGTCTGGTCGGTGATCGACAAGGCCGCGATCGAGGCGCAGCTCTAATCCAGGCCAGAAAGCGACGTCTGCGCGGCAGCGTCCGTGGATCGTTCGTAAAAATCGATCATTCTAACGAAAATAATTCGTTGGAAAGATTGGTTTAGGAATGGCATTCTCCCGGCATACTCGCCTGGAGCATTGCATTGTCCTCCGTTTCCCACTTCGCGAACGATATTCCAAAAAGCGCGTTTCCTGCCGATGTCGCGCAAGGGCGAAAATCCCTTAGCTGGAATGGCATCGTCCCCGGCATCGTGCTGGTCACGATGATCACTGCCGTCGCCTTCTCGGCGCGCAATGTTTCCGGCTTCGCGCTGTTCAGTCCAATGATCCTCGCTGTCGTCGCCGGCATGATCTACTCCAACGTGCTCGGCACGCCCGTGCACGCCAAAGCCGGTATCGCATTCTCGCAAAAGCGCCTGTTGCGCTTCGCCATCGTGCTGCTCGGCTTCCAGCTGACGCTCGGCCAGGTGGTCTCGATCGGCGCTGGCGGCGTCGGCATTGTCGCGGCGACGCTTGGCGCCACCTTCGTTTTCACCATCACGCTTGGCCGGCTGATCGGCGTCGACGCCAAGCTGGCGCAGTTGATCGCCGCCGGCACCTCGATCTGCGGCGCTTCGGCCATCGTCGCCACCAACATCGTCACCGATGCGCGCGACGAGGACGTCACCTACGCCGTCGCCTCGATCACCTTGTTCGGCACCGTCGCCATGCTCGGCTTCCCGCTCATGGCGCCCATGCTCGGCCTCGACCAGCACGCTTTCGGCCTGTGGGCCGGCGCCTCGATCCACGAGGTGGCGCAAGTCATCGGCGCCGGCTTTCAGAACGGCACCCAGTCCGGCGAGATCGCCACCGTCGCCAAGCTGACCCGCGTCGCCATGCTGGCGCCGACGGTCGTCGCGCTCGGCCTGATGGCGCGCGGCAGGAGCAGCAGTGAGGTGGCGGCGCGGCCGCCCATGCCGTGGTTCGTCGCCGTCTTCGTCGCTGTCGTGGCGTTGAACAGCTTGGTCACGGTGCCCACCGAGGTGAAATCGGCAATGGCGCTCGCCACCACCATCATGCTGACCATGGGCCTGGCCGCCATGGGCCTGCAGGCCGACATCTCTCAGTTGCGCTCGCGCGGTCTGCGCCCGCTGGCGCTCGCCTTCTCGGCCTTCCTGTTCATCGGCTGCTTCAGCCTGATGCTGGTGAAGTTCGTAGGCTGATCAGTCCTCGAACGAACTCGCCGCGGCATAGATCGCCGCCAGCGTCTCGATGCCGGCCTGGTCGGCCTTGTCGAAGCGGCCGGGCAGCGGGCTGTCGAGATCGAGCACGCCGAAGACGCCTTCATCGTCCTCGAGCAGCACCACCAGTTCCGAGCGCGAATCGGCATCGCAGGCGATGTGGCCGGGAAAATCATGCACGTCCTTGATCAGCATCGAGGTACCGAGTTCGACCGCCGTTCCGCACACGCCCTTGCCGACGGCGATGCGCACACAGGCCGGCTTGCCCTGGAACGGCCCGAGCACCATTTCCTCGTCCGACTGCAGGAAATAGAAACCGGCCCAGTTGAGGTCCGGCACCATCTGGAAGATGAGTGCTGCGGTGTTGGCAGCGTTGGCGATCGAATCGCGCTCACCCTCGAGCAGCGCCTTCAATTGGGTGGCGAGGTCGCGGTAGAACGTGGGCTTGTCTGAGGTGTCGATGGCCTTGGCCGCAAACATGAACGTGTCTCCGTGTCGGGAATGGCGGTTCGTCCGATCGCTTGCCAAAGTCCGGCGAGCTCCGCAACCAGACGGCCGCCTGGACAGTCTAGCGTGGATTGCGTCCCCTTCGAAAGCCGCAAGATCATGATTGCCTCCCGGGACTGAGCCGGGCGACTGCGTAAACTTTGCGATGATCATCTTGAGAATCGTGGGGGCCCCGATCGGGGCCGCCATTCACATCTCCAACAGATCGGACAAATCCTGGGTTTTAGTAGCCGCCCATGCCGCCACCGCCGCCACCCGCAGGTGCTGCATCCTTGGCCGGAATGTCGGTGATCATCGCTTCGGCGGTGATCAGAAGGGCTGCGATCGAGCCGGCATCCTGGAGTGCGGTGCGCACCACTTTCGCCGGATCGACGATGCCTGCCTTGATCATGTCGACATAGACCTCGTTCTGGGCGTCAAAACCCTGATTGTGGTCCTTGCTGTCGGTGAGCTTGCCGACGACGATTGAGCCTTCGACGCCGGAATTCTCGGCGATCTGGCGGATCGGCGCTTCGAGCGCCCGCAGCACGATCGTGATGCCGGCCGTGACATCGGCATTGGCGCCGGTCAGGCCGCCAAGCGCCGAGCGGGCACGCAGCAGAGCGACGCCGCCGCCGGGCACGATGCCTTCCTCGACCGCCGCGCGGGTGGCGTTCAGCGCATCGTCGATGCGGTCCTTCTTTTCCTTGACTTCCGACTCGGTGACGCCGCCGACGCGGATGACGGCTACGCCGCCGGCGAGCTTGGCCAGCCGCTCCTGCAGCTTTTCCTTGTCGTAGTCTGACGTCGTCTCCTCGATCTGGCCCTTGATCTGGGCGACGCGCGCCTGGATGGTCGCCTTGGTGCCGGCACCGTCGATGATCGTGGTGGTGTCCTTCTCGATCAGCACGCGCTTGGCGCGGCCGAGCATCTCGATGGTGACGTTTTCAAGCTTGATGCCGAGATCTTCCGAGATCATCTGGCCTGATGTCAGCACGGCGATGTCTTCCAGCATCGCCTTGCGGCGATCGCCGAAGCCAGGCGCCTTGACGGCCGCGACCTTGAGGCCGCCGCGCAGCTTGTTGACGACCAGCGTCGCCAGAGCCTCGCCCTCGACGTCCTCGGAGATGATCAGCAGCGGCCTGCCGCTCTGCACCACCGCTTCGAGGATCGGCAGCATCGCCTGCAGATTGCCGAGCTTCTTCTCGTGGATGAGGATGTAGGGTTCTTCCAGCTCGACGCGCATCTTGTCGGCATTGGTGACGAAATAGGGCGAGAGATAGCCGCGGTCGAACTGCATGCCTTCGACGACGTCGAGTTCGGTCTCTGCGGTCTTGGCTTCCTCGACGGTGATGACGCCGTCATTGCCGACCTTGTCCATAGCCTTGGCGATCATCTCGCCGACGCTGGCATCGCCATTGGCGGCGATGGTGCCGACCTGCGCGATCTCGGCCGACGACTTGACCTTCTTGGCGCGCGCCTGGATTTCCTTGACCACGGCGGAAACCGCCTGGTCGATGCCGCGCTTCAAATCCATGGGATTCATGCCGGCGGCGACCAGCTTGGCGCCTTCGCGCAGGATCGAGGCGGCCAGCACCGTGGCGGTGGTGGTGCCGTCACCGGCGAGGTCGTTGGTCTTCGAGGCCACTTCGCGCACCATCTGGGCGCCCATGTTCTCGAACTTGTCGGCAAGCTCGATTTCCTTGGCGACGGTGACGCCGTCCTTGGTGATGCGCGGCGCGCCGTAGGCCTTGTCGATGATGACGTGGCGGCCTTTGGGGCCGAGCGTGACCTTCACAGCATTGGTGAGGATCTCGACGCCGCGCAGCATGCGGTCGCGCGCGTCGGTGGAGAATTTGATTTCCTTGGCAGACATGATTTTTATCCAGTACGTTCGGAGAAAATAAGGTCAGGCAGCTTTCTTGGCGGCCACGGTCTTGTCGGTTGCAGCGGTCTCGCCCTTGTCGATGATGCCAGTCTCGTCCTTGTCGATGACGCCCATAATGTCGGCTTCCTTCATGATCAGAAGGTCCTCGCCGTCGATCTTGACCTCGGTGCCCGACCATTTGCCGAACAGGATGAAGTCGCCGGCCTTGACGTCGAGCGGAACAAGCACGCCGTTTTCGTCGCGTGCGCCAGGTCCGACGGCGATGACTTCGCCCTCCTGCGGCTTTTCCTTGGCAGTGTCGGGGATGATGATCCCGCCCTTGGATTTGATATCGCCTTCGGCGCGACGAATGACGACGCGGTCGTGGAGTGGCCGAAATTTCATGGGAACTTTCTTTCTGGGGGCCGGCACAGGCGGCCACGCCCCTCCTCTATAGACGCGTTGGCACTCGATAGATAGGAGTGCCAAAAATTATTCGCGGGCCACATTAAATATTCAAAAGTATTATTTCGGCTGGCCGTTTCGTGATATCCGCAGAATATCAAATAATTCAAAAGATTGAATTTTGCCGATCGAGTGCCTATTTATCGGACAAGTTCACTTTCACGGTTTCAGGCACAAGGGAGATTTCTTCGATGGCCGAAGGCAATCAGACGATCATGGAAAAAGCTGAAGCCCGCTTTGTCGACAAGCAGAAGAAGACAGCGGAGAAAAACAAGGCGACCGCCGAATATATGTCCGAGGCAAGAGCCAGGGAGATCAAGACGGCAAGGCTGAGGGAGCTTCGGCTGGCCAAGGAAGAGGCCGATCGTGTCGCCGAGGCCCTCAACCCGACGCCGAAGAAGAAGCGGGTGACCAAGAAAGTCACGGAGGCCAAGACATGAGCCTCACCTTCCCCAACCGCAGCCGCAGCTATGACGAAGCGGGCCAGCGCATCCGTTTCGTCGGCCATGACGGCATGTTCCAGATCTCGTTCTCCGTCGCCGCCGACGCCATGGCCAAGATGCGGCCGGGAACCGCGGCCGATGAAGCCGGTTATCTCCAGACATTCGACACCGAGAGCAGCGCCATCCGCGAAGTGGCGTCGAAGGCCTACGACCGCAGCCACAAGAGCATGTATGTGCTGACGGCGTCCGATTTCGGCTGATCAGTCCATTGCATGTCGCTCAAAACGACGATTAAAGATCCATCCCCTCGACCATCGCGCGTATCTTCGCAGCCTTTTCGAAATGGTCGAGGCGGTGGGTTCTGATCCACCATTCGGCGGCTTCCATCAGGAGTTCGGGGTTGTCGTTTCTGTTGGCGAAAAACGCATAGAACGACACGCCGACGCCGGCCCCCTTCTCGGAGATCTTGCGGTCGCAAATCTCCAGTATCTTCTGCTTCAGGCTGGCTCTCACGGGAATCCCTTGATTTGCGGTGCGGCAGGCTTCCGCCGGCGGGCCGCTACGGATCAGGCCTTGCGCTCGGCCCGTTCGCGGCGTTTGACATCGCGGACATTCATCTGCACGACCATGTCCTCGGCCTCGCGCGGCCCCATCCCGACCATCACCTTTTGCCGGACCACCGCAGGCTGGCCGGTGAAGACATCGATGATGCTCCAGCTCTGAGGAAGCTCCATACGCAGCGTGTAGCGGTTGGCCATGCCGGTCAGCCTTGCATCGTGAAAAACACGGCGCCCAGGATCAGCACCGTCCAGGCGACGACCGACAGTTTCAGCACCATGCCGCCATGCACGGCCAGAAGCTTCCGCAGGTGCGACACACCTGCCGACGAGGCCGGTGCCGCCGCCAGGGCGGCAGGAGCCTTGAGGCCAAGTTTTCCAAAGACGGGCAGCAGCGACGGTTCACGCACGAAAGGCCTCGAATGTCAGGAAAAAGCGAAGCAAGAACGCTCGGCTCCCTTCCATACCACTCTTTTCGCGCGTGCCGGCATGCCAAATGCAAGACAGGACTGCTTTAACGTCCGGTCCGCACCGCCTTCGTAACGCACAAATCTATTCGTGGGGACTGACTGCCCTTGGGGCAGATTGGGATTGCTGTTCGACGCGAAATTTTGGAGGCCTCGCCTCGGAATCGAACCGAGGCTTCAGAGATTTGCCGTCTCCAGCGTAGCCGCTCCGCCACGAGGCCATGGCTGTTGAAGTAGCGGCCAAATATTTACGGAAAGGTTAATCCCGAGGGACTGTTCAGAATTTTCGGCACGATCTTCAGACCGTCCGCCAGCACATATTGCGGCCAGATTTGCTGCCCGGCAGCGCCAACCCTTTGCCGGACCTCGCATCCCGCGCACGCTGCGATCCTTCACGCCTCAAGCGGCAGCCCGCCCCGTCTCGACCGAGGGCCTCCAGCACTGCGACTGGCGCTCTTCCCCTGAGCTAAGTGCTGCCGGCGCTGCTTTAACCCGCGTTTGCATTCGAAGGAAGAGAGCAGAGGCCCAACCAGCTTTTCCCTTGAACGGCGATCCAATCTGGTCTAGCCTCAGCTGAGAAAAGGTTTTCTCAAACAATTTCAGTCGGGCTCGGCCACCTGCCGGGCCTCTTTCAGATCGGTAAGAGAAAACCTTTTTCCAACTAAGGACTCTCGGCGCGATGCCATCGGACGATCTGCCTGTTCCGGCCTTTTCCAAGCCAGTCACCTTGCGTGACGTGGCCGCGCAGGCCGGAGTCAGCGTCGCTACCGCATCCAAGGCGCTCAACAGCCAGGGCCGGATGACAGCCGAGACGCGCGAACGCATTCGCGAGACCGCCCGGCGGCTTGGCTTCCGGCCCAACAGCCTGGCGCAAAGCCTGCTCCGACGCCGCAGCTTCACCGTCGGCCTGCTCACCAACGATACCTATGGCCGCTTCTCGCTGCCGCTGATGTCGGGCATTTCGGACGCGCTGGTCGACAATGGCGTCTCGGTGTTCCTGTGCAATGTCGAGGAGGATCCGCGGCTGGGCCAGATGCATGTCGACGCCATGCTCGACAAGCGCGTTGACGGCATCATCGCCACTGGCAAGCGCATCGATCGCCATCTGCCCGTCGACCTCTCCAATCTGCGCGTCCCGGTGATCTATGCCTTCACGCAGCCTGACCCCGACGCCGTCGCCTTCGTCTCGGACGATGTTGGCGGCGCCCGGCTGGCCGTCGAGCATTTTTGCCGGCTTGGCCGCAAGCGCATCGCCCACGTCACCGGGCCGGCGAGCTTTGCCGTGGTACACGCGCGCGTTCAGGCTTACCGCGACGTGCTCGCCGAAAACGGCCTGACGGTCAGCGAGCCGCTGCTCGGCTCCTGGTCGGAAGCCTGGGGTCACCAGGCGGTTGCGCAACTGTTCGACGGCAAAAGCGAAAGGCCCGACGCGGTCTTCTGCGGCAACGACCAGATCGCGCGCGGCGTCATCGATGCTCTGCGCGAACGCGGCCTCGACGTACCCAGGGATGTCGGCGTCATCGGTTTCGACAATTGGGAGATCGTGGCCGAGGCGACGCGCCCGCCGCTGACCTCTGTCGACATGAACCTGGTCGCGCTCGGGCGTGAGGCCGGGTTGACCCTGCTTTCGCTGGTCGGCGGCAAGCCCGCCGCGCCCGGCATTCGAAAACTGCCGTGCCGGCTGGTGGTGCGGCAGTCATGCGGCCATCCGCCGGGTGGCTGAAAACGAAGCGCCGCGCAATCGGCGCCAAGCCGCGGACCGCGGCCAACCTTGGAGGAGGAGAACATGAGGAACCTGATTGCCAAACTGGCCCTGGCCGCTGCCGTTCTGGGCGGCGGTCTCGGCACTGCCGCCGCCGAGACGGCCAACATATGGGTGCGCGCCGACGGTTCGAATTTCATGCCGAGGATCGTCGATGCCTACAACAAGGCGCACACCAACCAGGTCAAGCTCGATATCATCCCCAATGCCGAGATCATCCCCAAATACGGTGCCGCGGCCGCCGGCGGCACAGCGCCCGACGCGCTGTCGCTCGACCTGATCTACACGCCCTCCTTCGCCGCAGCCGGCCAATTGGAGGACATCACCGACTGGGCAAAGTCCCTGCCCTATTTTGCCAGCCTGTCGCCGGCGCATGTGAAGACCGGCACCTACAAGGACCACATTTACGGCCTGCCCTTCTCCGCCGACGCCTCGGTGCTGATCTGGAACAAGAAGCTGTTCAAGCAGGCCGGCCTCGATCCCGAAAAAGGCCCGGCCAACTGGGCCGAGATCGCGGCCGATGCCGAGAAGGTCAACGCGCTCGGCGGCAACATCAAGGGCTTCTACTTCTCCGGCAATTGCGGCGGCTGCAACATCTTCACCTTCACGCCCCTGATCTGGGCGTCTGGTGGCGACATCCTGAGCGAAGACGGCTCGAAGGCGACGCTGGACAGCCCGCAGCTGCGCGGCGCCATCGATCTCTACCGCTCGATGGTCAAGAAGGATCTGGTACCGGCAGGCGCACAGACCGACACCGGCGCCAATTTCTTTGCCGCCTTCGCCGCCGGCAATATCGGCATCTCGCCGTCCGGCGCCTTTGCCATCGGCGCGCTCAACACCCAGTATCCCGACATCGATTACGGCGTCACCTTCCTGCCGGGCAAGGACAGCGGCTGGTCGTCCTTTGCGGGCGGCGACAATTTCGTCGTCACCAAGGGCACCACGAAACTGCCCGTGGTGAAGGAGTTCCTCGACTTCGCCTATTCGCTCGAGGGCCAGACCATCCTTGCCAAATACGGAAGCCTGCCGGTGCGCGGCGACATCGCCAAGGACGCGTTGAAGGATCTCGATCCGCGCTACCAGATCGCCGCCGAAGCCATGGCCATGGGCAAGACGCCCTATTCGGTGGTGTTCAACGACCTGATCAACTCCGCCAACGGCCCGTGGACGCAGATGATCAACGAGGTCTTCTTCGGCGACGATGTCGATGGCGCGATAGCCAATGCGCAGGAAACGATGCAGTCGATCATCGACCAGGCGCCGCAGAAGTAGCGGACGCCTGCCGGCCGCCCGCCTGTCTCCCTGGGCGGGTGGCCGGATACCGCATCGCCAACGGCAGGGCTATCGCGTTGAGAAAAGACCCCCTCATCCGGCCGCTTCGCGGCCACCTTCTCCCCGCCGGGGAGAAGAGGCTGGCACCATCCCCGGCAACCTCCTCTCCCCTCGGGGAGAGGTCGGATTGCCCCGAATTGCTCTCTTCAATTGGTTTGGCAATCCGGGTGAGGGGGTTCTTTGCCAATGTCCCAATAGCATCGAGCGCGCAGCCATGACCGTCATCACCGCAGCAACCCCTGCCCCGCCCCGCGCCCGCAAGGTCGCCAGCCGCCACCAATGGATCGGCCTGCTCTATGTCGCGCCGGCTGTCGCGCTGGTCGTCGTCTTTTTCCTGATCCCGCTCGGCATGACGGCGTGGATGTCGCTGCACAACTGGCCCCTGATGGGCGAGCACAGCTTTATCGGCCTCGGCAACTATGTCGCCATCCTGCGCGACACCCGGTTCTGGAACGCGCTGCGCTTCACCGCCTACTACACCGTGATCGTCACCATCGCGATCTTCGTGGTGGCGTTTCCGCTGGCGCTGTTCGTCGAGCGGCCGCGGCCGGTGACCAATCTTTACCGGACGATGTTCTTCATGCCGGCGGTTGTCGGCTTTGCCTCGGCCAGCCTGCTCTGGTCATGGCTGTTGAACGTCGATTCCGGCCTGTTCAGCCCGGCCGCCTACGACCTTGGCCTGATCGACAGGAAGTTCAACCTTTTGGCCACCTTCCAGCCGGCCTTCTGGTCGATCATCGCCATGGTCGTCTGGAAGGTCGCCGGCTTCACCATGATCATTCTGATGGCCGGCCTGCAATCGATCCCGCAGGATCTGCAGGAGGCGGCCGTCATCGACGGCGCCGGTCCGTTCGCCAGGTTCAGGGCGATCACTTTGCCGCTGATGCGCCGCACGCTGGCGCTGGCCCTGATCCTGTCGGTCGCCGGCTCGATCCTCGCCTTCGACCAGTTCTACATCATCCTGCGCGGCGGCCCACGCAACCAGACGCTGACGGCGGTCTACTGGATCTTCAACCAGTCCTTCGTGTCGTTCAAGCTCGGCTACGGCGCGGCTTTGTCGATGGTGCTGCTGGTGATCCTGGTGGCGCTCAGCCTCGTCCAGCTGTGGCTGCTGCGCAAGCCGGAGGGGCTCGACTGATGGCGCAGGCCGCTTCCCGCAACCGCCGGCTCTTGAGCCGCATCGGCGAGCATTCGACCGGCATCGTCGCCTCGGTGCTGTTTGCCGCGCCGATCGTGTGGGCGGTGCTGTCGGCGTTCAAGCCGGCGGCCGAAGCGCGCCTGCCGCCGCTGCCGCCCTGGCCGACATCAGGCTTCTCGCTGGAGAACTACGCCACGCTCAACAGCTTCGGCGACGGGCTGTGGGTCTCGGCGCAAAACAGCATCTACGTCTCGGTGATGACCGTCGTGCTGTCGGTCGCCGTCAGCGTGCTGGCCGGCTACGGCTTTTCGCGGTTCCGGTTTCCGTTCAAGGACCTGTTCTTCATCCTCATCCTGTCGACGATCATGATCCCGTTCCAGTCGATCCTGACGCCGATCTTCCTGGTGCTGACCAAGCTTGGCCTGCACAACACGCTGACCGGCCTGGTCGGCGTTTATGTGACGCTGCAACTGCCGTTCTCGATCTTCATGATGCGCAACGCCTTCGACGCGGTGCCGCGCGAGATCGAGGAAGCCGCCCGCATGGACGGTGCCGGCAATCTCACCATGCTTTGGAAGGTGATGCTGCCGCTGGTCTGGCCGGGCGTCGTCACCATCGCCCTGTTTGCCTTCCTCGGCGCCTGGAACGAATTCCTCGCCGCCCTCGTGCTGATGACCGATCAATCCAAATTCACGCTGCCCGTGATGATGACCGCACTGCAGTCGGGCCGCTTCGGCGCCATCGACTGGGGCGCGGTGCAGGCGGGCGTCACCGTGATGATGGTGCCGTGCCTCATCCTGTTCCTGGCGCTGCAGCGCTTCTACATCCGCGGCCTGATGGCCGGGGCCGTCAAATAGAATGGAGTAAATTCATGACCGCATCGCCATCCGCAAAAACCGGGAAACCGAAGCTCGCCTTCCGCCCGCTGCCGGTGCCGCAGGTCGACGTGCACGGCTTCTGGGGCGATCGCGCCGACGCTGTCGCCGCCCGCACCGCCGATATCCTTTACGAGCGCTGCGTGGAGGCCCGCATGCTGGAGCAGATCGATCCGGACCGTCCCTCGCCCGGCATAGTCATCCCCTTCCACTCGCCCTCTCCCGACGAAGCCGACCGCCAGGGCGCGGAATTCACCGGATCGACGGTGACCACGCAGATGTTCTGGGATTCCGATCTCGGCAAGACGATCGAGACCGCGGCCTATTCGCTGTACCGGCGCAAAAATCCCGAACTGGAGAAGAAGATCGACGCCGTCATCGACATGTATGGCAGGCTGCAGCAGGAGGACGGCTATCTCTCCAGCTGGTACCAACGCATCCAGCCCGGCAAGCGCTGGACCAATCTGCGCGACTGCCACGAGCTCTATTGCGCCGGCCATCTGATCGAGGGCGCGGTCGCCTACTACCAGGCGACGGGAAAACGCAAGCTGCTCGATATCATGTGCCGCTATGCCGACCACATCGCGTCGGTACTCGGCCCGGAGCCCGGCAAGAAGAAGGGCTATTGCGGCCACGAGGAGATCGAGCTGGCGCTGGTCAAGCTGGCACGGGTGACCGGCGAGCGGAAATATATGGAGTTGGCCAGATACTTCATCGACCAGCGCGGTCAGCAGCCGCATTATTTCGACGAGGAGGCCCGCGCCCGCGGCGCCGACCCGAAGGCCTATCATTTCAAGACCTATGAATACAGCCAGTCGCATATCCCGGTGCGAGAACAGAACAAGGTCGTCGGCCATGCTGTCAGGGCGATGTACCTCTATTCCGGCATGGCCGATATCGCGACCGAATATGGCGATGATACGCTGCGAGCAGCACTCGACCTTCTGTGGGACGATCTCACCACCAAGAGTCTCTACATCACTGGCGGACTGGGGCCGTCGGCGCACAATGAGGGCTTCACCAGCGACTACGACCTGCCCAACGAAAGCGCCTATGCCGAGACCTGTGCGGCGGTCGGCCTGGTGTTCTGGGCCAGCCGCATGCTCGGCATGGGCCCGAACGCGCGCTACGCCGACATGATGGAACGCGCCCTCTACAACGGTTCGATCTCGGGCCTGTCGCTCGACGGCTCGCTGTTTTTCTACGAGAATCCATTGGAAAGCCGGGGCAAGCACAACAGGTGGAAGTGGCACCGCTGCCCGTGCTGCCCGCCCAATATCGGGCGCATGGTCGCCTCGATCGGCAGCTATTTCTACAGCCTGGCCGACGATGCGCTGGCCGTCCACCTCTATGGCGACTCGACCGCGCGCTTCGATATATCGGGCGTCCCGGTGAGCCTGACGCAGGTCAGCAGCTATCCCTGGGACGGCGCCGTCGACATCATGCTCGAACCGCGGGCGCCGGTCGAGTTCACTTTGCACCTGCGCATTCCCGCCTGGAGCGCCAGTGCCGGGTTGAAGATAAACGGCGAAGCCATCAGGCTGGCGGATATCACCAGCGACGGCTACGCCGCGATCAAGCGGACATGGAAAAAGGGCGACAATGTCCGGCTCGATCTCGAAATGCCGATCGAGCGGCTTTATGCCAACCCGCAGGTGCGCCAGGATGCTGGCCGCGTCGCGCTGTCACGCGGCCCGCTGATCTATTGCGTCGAGGCATCAGACAATGACAGCCAGCCGCATCGCCTGACGCTGCCGCGGACGGCCACCATCGAAGCGCAGCACCGGCCGGAACTTCTCGGCGGCGTGGTGACGCTGTCGACCGCGGCACTTGCCGATGTCTCCGACGGCTGGCAGGACGGGCTCTACAGGCCCGAGCCGCCGGCCACCGCCGAGACGCGCCTGACCGCCATTCCCTATTTCGCCTGGGACAACCGCGAGCCCGGCGAGATGCTGGTATGGCTCAGGGACGGCTGAACGAGGTCGGTGTATCGGCGATGACCGATCCAAGCTCAGCCGCGGTCGATGCCGCGGTTTCGGGCTTTTGGTCCATATAGCGCAGACGCAGGCGCAGGAATGGCGCCTCGACGCAGGTATAGCTGAGATAGCCGATCGGGATCGTCGCCACGAAGCACAATGCGGACCAGAGGCATGCGACGTAGAAATTGCTGATGCTCATGACATTCGTGTCTATGAACGCTGCCAATTGCATGACGAAGAACAGGTGCAGAAGATAGATCGAATAGCTGTAGGCCCCAGCCTTCTCCAGTACCCTGAACGGCGGGCTTGTTCGCTTTCTCGAAAAGCTCGTGTCGTAGTAGGCGATGCCGAATGAATAGGCTGCCGCCTCCAGGGTCGGCAGGATGATCCATATCCAATGAGGCGACGGATAGCGGCCCAGTTGGTAAAATCCGCCGGCTGCATCGAACCACCAGAAGAACCCCGAAAAAGCCATGAGAACGGCCAGCGCCAGCCAGTGTTGGTTCTTCGCGTGGGCACGCAGGTGAAAGGCAAGAATGCCGGCCAGGAACTGATCCGCATGGCCTATGATGGTTGCGGACGCCGCCGACTGCACTTCGCCGATCTGCACATACAGGACGGACCTCAGCACAATGGCTGCCGCGATGAACAGCAAGGGCGCGAACACAAACCGCCTGGATACCATCAGCAAGAACGGCAGCAACAGGTAGAAGTGCGCTTCGATCGTTATCGACCAGCCGCCATTCGGGAGGGTGGGAAAAAGAAGCCCCAATCCGACGCCCGTGAAATACCCGTCGAGGGACTGGCCGGCCACGTACCTGCGGCAGGCCTCGATGCATAGCACGACCAGGAGAAGCGGAAGCAGCCTGAGGGCCCTGTTGGCAAAGAAGGGCAGATAGTTGATCTGCTTTCCATCGAGCAGCTTGGCGAACAGGTAGCCGGAAAGCGCCATGAACAGGGAAACGCCAGTATGCCCTTCATCCAGAACGCTGAAGATAGGAAGAGCCGGCACGAAATCATAAGGCACGGGGCCTTCAGGAGAAGCATGAAGGAAATGCCAGGTAAAGACAAGAAAGGCCGCCAGGCCACGAACATGATCCAGCGCTGGGTAGTGCTCTCCGGTCGAGGATTTCATGATTGGCCCACGCGCACCGTGTCCTGCACCGGTGTTCAGGTCATCGTTGGCCCAGAACTGTTTTCAATTCATTAAACCTTCACTGCGGAGACTTCCGAAATCAGAGATTTGCTTCGCAAGGTGCTGTGGCCTGCAAGCATCCGGAGCCAAACACGACTGAAGCGTGCCGCGTCTGAGCGGATCACTTCTGGGCGGATCACTTCTGGGCGACGGTCAGCCCGATCTCTTCCGCCACCAGTTCCTGCAGCCGCCACAGATTGCGGTCGCGGATGCCGCAGGCTTCGAGGTGGCGGATCGTCTCGAATAGATATTGCGCGCCCGAGCCCCAATGACCGACGGCTGTCACCAGCGTCGCCGCGATCGCCTGCTTGTCGAGCTTGCCGGCATAACGCGGATTGGCGGGATCGACGACGAAGCCAAGCGCGCGACATGGGCCGCCTTCGGTCCTGACCTGCAGCCATCGCGGCACGTTGACGGCGGGCAGGATGGTCATTTCGCGGCGCAGCAGCGCTTCGAGGTTGGCCGCCACCGGTTCCGCGATCTCGAACACCACGCCCTGGCACTGGCCGCCGCGATCGAGCGCCATCATCAAGCCGGGCTGCTCGACCGTGCCGCGAAAACGCTGCACCGTGAAGCAGAACGAACGATGCCAGCCGCTGGCCACCGCGCGTTCTCCGCCCCTCACCTCGCCGGCGGGCTTCCACAGCAGCGAGCCATAGGCAAATAGTTTCAGCGGCCCGGCCGGAGCGCCGGCCAGCACCTCGTCGCGGATGCGCGCATAGTCGGCATCGGTCATGTGAACCATGCCCGGCGTCGGCCCGGCATCCTCGACAGCACGCATAGTGCGCGCGACCAACGCCTCGGTCAGCGCCATCGGCGTGTTGCGCGGCACGGACTTGCGCGGCGATATGGCAGAAATCGGCTGGTTCATTTCATACCCTCTACCGTCGCCGTCATGTTGCCGAAGGCAGAGGGATTCTCAAGGGTCCATGTGACCGGCGCAAAATTCAACGGGCGATGCCGGGCGGGTGACCCTCCCGCCCGGCATCCAATCATTCTAGTGCTTGGTGCTCTTGCCGCCGATGGGGATGCGCCTCATCTTGTTCTGTGCCTTCTCGGATTTCGGCAAGGTGACGAACAGCACGCCGTTGCGGAAATCGGCAGCGACCTTGTCTTCTTCGACTTCGAAGCCGATCGGAATGCGACGTTCGAAGCGGCCGTAGAATCGCTCGGAGAACTGACGTTCCTTGTCGTCGGTTTCGGCGTGTTTTTCACCGCGCAACGTCAGGACGCCGTCATCGAGCAACACCTCGATGTCCTTTTCCTCCATGCCGGGTATCTCGGCGGTCACGCGGATTTCCTTGTCCGTTTCCGAGATTTCCACGCTAGGCCAGCCACCGCCCGCCGAAGAGAGCCTGCCCAAGGATGGAAGACGTGAACCGAAACCGCGGAACATGTCGTCAACAAGGCGGTTCATCTCGCGATGCAGGCTCATGAATGGGTCCTGATCGCGGTCGCCTGAGAGGGTCTGAACCTGGTTCGGATCGCGACCCCATGGCATCAGATCACGAATGGTCATTGCATTTGCTCCTTTCTTGATCCTGTCTATCGTTCGTTTGCATGCTCTGGTTGCCATGCTCGGACGATGCGCGTCTGCGCCATTGGCGCTCCGGTCCAGTTGGAAACGCCTGGATCAGTGGCGGGGGCTCGCGCACCTGAGCCTGCCCGAAGGCCACCGCCCCTGACCCGCGCGGCGCCCGTGAAGCCGGCGACTCGTCGGCACTGGTGCGGAGGATTTTGGACTCCGTCGCGGGTGGGTCAAGACCTCGTAATGTAATGTGATTGGTGCATGCAGGTGCCTGCGTCACCGGTGCTGTCCACATCAGTCGTGCCCTTCGATCGGCACTTCGCGAAACAGTGGTCAACCGCCAGCTTGGTGTCTGCTGGACCGGAGCCGCCTCGACCTCAACGCGCGGCTGGTCGGCTGGATCGGCGGTCTCGAGGACAGGGAACAATGCCGCTGGCAGGCCGTTCTGTTCCTTGCCGGAGGATGCCATGAACGACGCGTCGGCAAAGCCCGCTGGCCCCGTCCTTTCATCGGCGGAGCGCGTCAACACGCTGTCGCATTTTCACCGCGCCGAGATCGCTCGCATGGCGGGATGGCGCGACCGGCTGGACAGGACAACCAACTGGGCAATCACGGTGGTGGCGGCGCTGCTTTCGGTATCGCTGTCGACGGCCAGTGCGCATCACGGCGTTCTGCTGTTCGCCATGTTGCTGATCCTGCTGCTGCTATGGATCGAGGCCCGCCGATATCGGTTCTTCGATTTCTATAGGGCGCGCGTACGCCAGTTCGAGCGCCACTATTTCGCGCAGATCTTTTCCCCACAGCCCGACTTTGCCTCGGACTGGCTGCTCATCGTCGGGGAAGGCCTACGCGCGCCGAAGTTCCTGCTGTCGCAGCGCGTCGCGCTAGCCCGTCGGCTGCGGCGAAATTACATCTACCTGTTCCTGATCCTCTTGCTGGCCTGGGTGCTCAAGATATCCACGCCCAGCCTTCAAACCGTGGGCGTCAGGACCGGCTTTGCCGGTTCGCTTCGCGAAGCCGTAGACAGCGCCGCCCTTGGCCCCGTTCCCGGTGTGGCGATCGTGGTTGTCGTGGCCGCATTCTATGTCGGGTTGCTTGCCATCGTCTTTTTCACGGCCGATAACGACGGCGAACTGTCCTTTGGCGACGTGCATGTTTGACGTTGATACCCGGCAACACGCCGCTGCAACGCAAACGGCGGCCCGCGCGCTGAGATGGTCGGTCCGCCGAGACGTTTGAGGGAACGGAACTTCGCGCCTAGATGCCGAAGAACTGCTTGCCAACCATGTAACCCAGTGCCGCCACGACCAGCGGAAACAGCGCCGGCGCGGCTTTGCCCAGAAGGGAGACCTGCGGGTCCTTCGCCGGCGTATGACGTGCATTGCCGAGATTCTTGGTCATTGCTTGCCTCAGGTTCGAAAGACTCATTAGCAAATGCTGATTAACAGCATGGCCGCATTAACGGCTTGATAGGAAATCAACTCTGATCAGATGCAAATTCTAATGATCGGCACATGGACGGCAAAGACGCGCTGCCCTATTTGGCGGCGTTCGAAGCATTGACGGGGACGCGCGGCCGTTCGCGGCAATCGACAAAAACACGCCCGAACAACAAGATGGCTCAGGAGCTCGATTTAGCAGGTGAGCGCCAGCTCCGAAGCCGGTGCAGTTCATCCGCCGCCTCGCCCGAGCTTCGTGTTGATAGCTCGGGGTCGAACGCATGTCCGCGGCGTAGGCAGGCCGCCTCCCGTCAAAAAATTCGCAAACCAATGTCGGACTGGCTAGGCTTCGTCCGTCCTTGGGGTATCGAACAGGCATTCATGAAAGGATCCAGCAATGCCCGGCACCGTACGTTTGCACCGCGTTCTGACGACCAGCCCGGAAAAGGTCTATCGCGCCTTCGTTGAAGCGGACGCGCTGGCCAAGTGGCTTCCGCCAAACGGCTTCACCTGCACGGTCCATAATTTCGAGGCAAAGGTCGGAGGCACGTTCAAGATGTCGTTCCGCAATTTCACCACCGGCGACAGCCACGCCTTCGGCGGCGAATACCTTGAACTCGTTCCGGGCGAGCGCCTGCTCTACACCGACAGGTTCGACGATCCCAACCTGCCCGGCGAGATACGGGTGACCGTGGTCTTGAAAAAAGTGTCGGTCGGCACTGAAATCGACATCACCCAGGCCGGCATTCCGGACGTCATTCCGGTCGAGGCCTGCTATCTCGGCTGGCAGGAATCGCTCAGAAATCTGGCAAAGCTCGTCGAGCCCGAGATCAATCAGTAGGCTGCGGATGGCCGGGAGAACGGCCGTTTCTGGCCTGCCGAAGCCTGAAACTTGGACTGTGGCGGGAACTGCCCTTTGTCGCTAGCAATTCATCATTGCGGCACCCCTGTGCCTGGACGTGTCGATGAAGAATGCAGCGGAGGTTGAAAAAGCATGACTCTGACCAACCGAGACATCGTCGAGTTGACGGCGTGGCGGCGCCAGCTGCACCAGGCCCCGGAAATCTCGAATGAAGAGGAGAAGACGGCAAAGGAGGTCGTCGCCTTCCTCGCCGATACGGGGCCGGACAAGGTGCTGACACAGCTCGGCGGGCACGGCGTCGCGGTCACATATGACAGCGGCAAAGCAGGGCCGACGGTGCTGTTCCGTTCGGAACTCGATGCCTTGCCTATCGAAGAACTTTCAGGCGTGCCGCATGCGTCGCGCGTGCCGGGCAAGTCGCATATGTGCGGCCATGACGGACACACCGCCATCCTGGCATCCCTCGGCCGGCAGTTGGGGCGCGAGCGGCCTGCAAGTGGCCGCGTCGTGCTGATGTTCCAGCCGGCGGAGGAAACCGGCAATGGCGCAGCCGGCGTCGTTGCCGATCCCCGCTTCGGCGAGATCGCGCCGGATTTCGCTTTCTCGCTGCACAACCTGCCTGGCGTGCCGTTCGGCGAGGTGCGGCTCAAGCCCGGCGTGGTCAACTGTGCGTCACGCGGCATGCGCATCGTGCTGGAGGGCAAGACCGCCCATTCATCCATGCCGGAGACCGGCACCTCGCCGATGCTGGCGATCAGTGAGCTGATGCCGGCGCTGCCGGCGCTCGGGCGCGGAACCTTCGCCGACGACGACTTCTCCATGCTGACCGTCACCCATGCCGCGATGGGCGAGGCCGTGTTCGGCATCGCGCCGGCTCATGCGCAGGTCTGGGCAACGCTGCGCACCCGGCGTGACGAGCGCATGGCGAACCTTTGTGCTGCTGCCGAAGCACTGGTCGCCAGGATCGCCGGCGAGCATCGCCTTACCGCCCGCTGGGACTATCACGAGATCTTCGTCGCCAGCGTCAACGCGCCGGACGCGGTGGAGCATCTGCGGCGCGCGCTCGATGAAGAGGGCGTATCGCACGGCGAAGAGGCCCTGCCGATGCGCGCCTCGGAAGATTTCGGCCTGTTCGGCCATAGTGCCAAGTCGGCGATGTTCTTCCTCGGTGCGGGCGAGCGGCACCCCGCCTTGCACAATCCCGACTATGACTTTCCCGACGACCTGATCCCGATCGGGTCGAGGATCTTCATGCGCACGGCACGCAATCTCCTGGGCTGACCTCCGCCAACTCCAACGCCGAAAGGAACATGCAATGCCAAAGATACCGAAGAACACGATTTGCCTTTGGTTCGACAAGGACGCCGAGGCTGCGGCGCGCTTCTACGCAGAGACCTTTCCCGACACCAGCGTGGGCGCCGTTCACCGTGCGCCGAGCGATTTTCCGTCCGGCAAGAAAGGCGACGTGTTGACGGTCGAATTTACCGTCGCCGGCATTCCCTGCATCGGATTGAACGGCGGCTCCACATTCAAGCAGAACGAGGCCTTCTCGTTCCAGATCGCCACCGACGATCAGCAGGAAACCGACCGCTACTGGAATGCCATCGTCGGCAATGGCGGCCAGGAGAGCGTGTGCGGCTGGTGCAAGGACAAATGGGGCGTGTCCTGGCAAATCACGCCGCGCACGCTGACCGAGGCCATGGCGGCCGGCGGCGAGGAAGCCAAACGCGCCTTTGATGCGATGATGGAGATGACAAAGATCGACGTCGCGGCGATCGACGCAGCCCGGCGCGGCTGACCTCGATCGGGGCTGAGTTGCTATCTGACCTTGATGACGACCTTGCCCTTGGCGCGTCCTGTTTCGACATAGGCCAGCGCCTCATTGGTCGCCTCGAAGGGAAATATCCGGTCGACGACCGGGCGGATCGCGCCGGATTCGATGAGCGATGCGATCTTGCTCAGCTGCTCGCCCTGCGCCCACATGAAAAGGAACGAGAACGTCACGCCACGGCGCCTGGCTTTCGCTCGAATACCGCGGCTCAGCAGGCGAAGCACCAGCCTCAGCACCACGTTCAGTCCCTTTTCCCTGGCAAATTCCGGATCCGGTGGGCCGGAGATGGAGATGAGCTTGCCACCCGGTTTCAGCACATTCAGTGATTTTTCAAGTGTCTTGGCGTCCTGGCTGTTCAAGACGACGTCGTAGCCCGAAAGGACTTTCTCGAAATCGTCTTTCCTGTAGTCGACGACGATATCGGCGCCGAGCCCCTTGACCAGACCGGCACTCGCCGCGCTGGCGGTGGTCGCAATGGTCGCGCCGAGATGCTTTGCCAGTTGGATGGCGAATGTCCCCACGCCGCCGGAACCGGCTTGAATGAAGACCTTCTGTCCCTTCTTCAGCTTGGCCCTTTCGACGAGCGCCTGCCAGGCGGTCAGGCCGACCAGCGGGATCGAGGCCGCCTCCTCCATGCTGAGGTTCCCGGGTTTCAGGGCCACGTCGGCTTCATCCATGGCTATGAACTCGGCGAACGTCCCGATCCGGCCATCGCGCGGCCGCGCATAGACGTCGTCGCCGAGTTTGAATTTGCGGACTTTCGATCCCACGCGCACAACCCTCCCGGCCACGTCGTGACCCAGGATGAAGGGCCGGCGATAGGGCAGGATCAGCTTGAACTCTCCGGTTTTGACCTTGGAATCGAGCAGGTTCACCGCCGCCGCGTGGACCTCGACCAGGACATCGCTGTCCCCGAGTTTCGGCTCCGGCATTTCGGCTAGCCGCAGAGTGCCGTTCTTGCTGTACTTGTCGACGACGAATGCCTTCATGGCAGTGACTTTCTGAGAGTGATTTTGGTGTGTCGCATGTGCGTGAAATCCTCTGCTCGCTGCGTTCAAACGGGCAGGCGGAATTGTTTCCGCAGGCTCTTGTCGAATATCCCCGCGGGAGCAAAGCGACGCAGCAGGCTGACCTGGCGCGCAGCCTTGCCGGCGGTGTAGCGCCGTTGCGGACGGGCATCGGTCGCTGCCTTGACGACCACTTGCGCCACCACTTCCGGCCGGTCGGCGACAGGCATCACGTCGCGAAGCAGCGCTTCCAGCGTAGCTCGGGCTTGATCGTATTCCTGCAACGGCGAATCCGGCTGGATCCCGTTCTGGTCGAAGACAGTACGAACGAATGCCGGCTCGATGACCGAAACGCGGATATTGAAGGCGCGAACCTCGTGGTCGAGCGATTCCGAATAGCCCTCGAGCGCGTGCTTGACCGCCGAATAATGCGCTGAATACGGCGCCGGCACCAGTCCCAGCACAGAGCCGATATTGATGATGTGCCCCTCGCCACGCTGCCGCATCGACGGCAGCACCGCATTGGTCATGCGGATGACGCCGAACAGATTGACGTCGAACAGAGCCTGCACCTGGGCAATTGAGAATTCCTCGGCGCCTCCAAGCTGGCCGACCCCAGCATTATTGACCAAGAGGTCGATCCGGCCGGTCTGCGAGAGCACCGTCGAAACGAGTGCGGCAACGGCCTCACTGTCGGTCACGTCGCAGATCAGCATGGTCACCCCGTCCGGATCGTTGCCGGCCTTGCGCCGGCTGGTTCCGAAGACGGTGAACCCGGCCCGCGCAAGGGCTTCGGCACTGGCGCGGCCGATGCCCGAAGAGGCTCCGGTCACAACAGCGGTTTTTCCGGCATTCGTTTTCATTTCGTGCTCCAAACTCATGGGGGGCTAGCTTTTTTTCATCCGTTAAATTACAGTCGTAATATCAGATTATGACCATAATGCAATAGCAGAAAGGAATAGCAGCCATGCGCTACGAAAAGGGCAGGAAGGACGCCTCGCGCGGCCGGATCCTGGAGGTCGCCGCGGAACGCTTTCGGAAAAACGGCATAGCGGCGTCCGGACTGGCAACCATCATGGGCGACGCCGGGCTGACGAACGGGGCTTTCTATCCCCACTTTCAATCAAAGGCGGCGCTTGTCCGTGAAACGGTCGCTGCAGCTCTCGAGGATCAGTCCGACGAGATACGGCAAGCATTGGCCTCCGGCGGCTTGGCAATGGCCATAGACACATATCTGTCGGCGGCGCATCGGGATAACCCCGGGAAGGGCTGCGCCTCTGCCGCCTTGCTGGCGGAAATCGCCCGTGAGCCACCCGAAACGCGTCAGCTTTATACCGAGCGTTTGCTGACCCAGGTGCACCAGGTGTCGGTAGAGCTGCCGCCGCAAACTCCTGATCCGGAGGGCGTTGCGTTCGCTATCTTTGCGACCCTCATTGGCACGCTTCAGCTGGCCCGTGCCGTGGAGGGAACGGAATTGTCGGATCGTATCCTTGCGGCAGGGAAAGCTGCGGCGCGCGCGCTGATCGAGCAGAGTTAAGGGCGTACCACGCGTGGGCACGTCAAAGTCATTCTCATGCGGTATGACGCCCAGCCCCGCATCGGCCCCTTGGCAGGAACAGCACCGCCCGTATGATGGTCAGATGCGCGCCCGCTCTTCAGTGCCCGGTGCGCGACCGAAGGACCTGGCGTCCTTGGCCAGCACCAGCTCGGCATCGTCGGTAACATAGCTGACATAGCGATAGTCGCGGATGAAGCTGATCTGACCTTCCCGCCACTCCAGCCACATGAAATGATGCGGTTTCTGGTCGGCATGGCTTTCGAACACAGCGATCACCTCGCGGCCGTCGAGCCAGGCCGGCGTCAGCCACACGCGGTCGCTTTTGGCGTAGATCGTGAAGAACATGCCGACCTCCGCCGCACCCGAGCGCGGCGCATGCAGGGACTGATGAAGCCTGACGTCGTCGGCAAGCAGGGCGCGCAAGCCGTCCCAATCCCGCTGGTTGAACAGGGTCGCATAACGGACCACGGCGGCCGACGCGATACGCGCATCGGGAGCCGAACTGGCCTGCGCACTGACTTCCCTAAGCCGGGCGCGGCCGCGCGCCAAGTGCCCTTTCACCGCATCGACGGTGATGCCGAGCAAAGCAGCGATCTCGGCCAGCGGCTCGTCGAGCACATCTCTGAGGATGACGACGCTGCGCTGGAGCAGCGGAAGCTCCGCGAAGCGCGACACTGCGGTCTGTATAGCTTGCCTGCGCATCAGCATCTCCACCGGGTCGGCTTTGGTGTCGTCGGCAATTTCAAGCGCCGCCTCGATAGGCTCAGCCGCGCGGATCGCGCGGCTGCGCAGCAGGTCCAGCGCACGGTTGTGGGCGACGCGGAACAGCCAGGGCCTGAGCTGCGGCACCTCGCCCAGCTCATTCAGCGCAACGAAGGCTCGCGCAAACGTGTCCTGCACGACATCCTCCCCGTCGATGACCGAGCCCATCAGGCGCGCGCAATAGCGGTGCAGCTCTGGCCGCATCGCGGCGGCAAGGGCAAGCAGCCCTTCCCGTCGGTCGCGGTCCACGGCAGGATCTCGTTCGCTCAAGCCGCAGCCCCCTCCATCACGGTTACGCCCGCGTCGCCATTGAGGCCGAAGACGATGCCCTCCGCATATTGCGGGTCTTCCAGCACGGAAACCACCCTGTCGCCGAAGGTCCGGGGCGGCATCGGCGCACCGAAGCGGGTGACGAATTGTTCGGGCGTGATGCCCATGGATCCGGAATAGGCGCCGGCCGCCGCATCGCCTGTTCCGGTGCCGAGGATCATCAGCCGCGGCACGATCACCTGAAAGCGGATGCCGAGCTTCTTCTCCAGCGAAACGCCATTGGCGTACTTCGCCATGAACCACAGCATGCGCTTGGCGCCGCCATAGCCCCCCGACATCTGCGACCCGGTGACGGCGGCACCGCTCGATCCCACCAGAACACGGCTGCCCGGCTTGAGCGGCAGGTTGAGCGCCGCCTGCAGCCAGTATAGCCCGGCCTTGACGTCGGTTTCCCAGGCGATTGAAAAATCTTCCCAGCTCAGTTGGTCCAACCGGCCCATCCGGGGCGTGGCACCAGCATTCAGGACCACGACGTCAGGACGAATCTCGCTAAGAATGCGATAGGCCGCGCCCTCCTCCGCAACGTCGGCGCGGATAGTGGCGACCCCAAGCCGCGCACCGACCGCATCCAGCGCCTCGACGCCACGGGCAACGACGGTCACGCTGGCCCCCTGTTCGACCAGCGCCTCGACCAATCCGAGGCCAAGCCCACGGCTGCCACCGGTGACCACGATTTCTTTGTTCCTGAGGCTCATCGACCCTGCTCCTTAGCTTCACTGTAGCTAAGACGTTTGAGGGTCGGAAAAAGAGCCAAGGTTTGGCGAGGCGCGCTGTCGCGGCGACGATCCGCGACATGCCGGCAATGTTGGCGATAGGGCGGAAGAAGCATGATGCCGCCGCGTGGGCAGTGGAGCGATTAGGGGCTGCATTGCATTAAATGTGAAGCCCAATTGCGCTCATGTCACCCCCAGCCAAACAGCCGCGCCAGCCGCTTCTTGAGCGGTCGCAGGGACAGGCGCCGACGCCGGGAGAATCCCGCAATCCTCTGCCGCACCGCATGCATGGCATCGGCGTGGATGGCATCGACGCTCATGGTACCGTTGCCGAGTAAAAGGTTGGGGCCCGAGACCGGGCGCATGATGCCACGCAGAGCCCGCTCGTGCATCTCGGCGTAGCGGCTGTAATCCACCCCCGCGTCCCAGCCAGGCGGCCGCGTCAGAACGGACGGGTTATTATTGATTTCGAAGGTCTGGACCTGGCCGTCGACGATGCCGTAATCGATGCGCCCATAGTCGATGCCGGCCAGGGCGAAGACACGCCCGATCTGCTCGGCATGCGGATTGTCGTCCACGTAAGCGCGGCTTTCGGCCCTATCGGCTTCGGTGAAGCGGGTGCTCGGAAACTTGATGTACCAGTTCTCATTGATGAAGCAGTGCTGCGGATAGACGGTTGGGCCGACCTTGTAAGCCGAGTATTTGCGGAACCGCCCATCGGCCGAGGGAGCCGCGCCGTATTCGACGATCATCAGGTCCGGGTCTTGACGGACATGACCCGGCAGACGGGCAATCGCTGCTTCCAGCGCATCCGCGGCGTCGATCAGCCCGGTCAGCGGCGGCTCATGCTGGCTTTCCCAGCGCACGAAAACTGGAAAGCGGCGTACGGACTTGCGCTCACCCAGCCGATGCACATCGAAATGGTTGAGGCCCGCGGCCTTCAGGCGTTTCAGCAAGTCAAAGCGACTTGGCACGATTGCTGGATCGTTGAGCAGCAACAGGCCTGGATTGAGCGAGGCGATGCGCTCATGAAGAGAGACCGCCGCCTGCAATTGCGCCGGCGCCAGCCGTTCAAAATCCGTAAAGACGAAGGTGCCCGGAGAGAGGGGCCCGAGCCTCGCGGCCAGCTCGTAGGGAATGATCCGAACAAGATCACCAAGCCCATGCTGGTAATAGCCAAGCAGTACGCCCATCGTGTAAGCGTGTTGGCGTGTGCAGAAATAGTAGATCGGCCCCTGATTGTTGGTCATGGCCGGGCGTCGATATCCTGGCATGCATGACACACGACTGTCTTAGCCGACAAGATTGGACTTCCCCCAACGCAATGCATACCGAATTCCCCTCCAATGCTCTGTTCAAATCCGGCCGGCATCCCTGGCAAGTGATTCGCGCCGGTGCTTTCGAAGGTGCCACGGACACCTATGCTATCCACGATGAAATGCGACGGCACGCTCCGGTCTGGCAGGCGCCGTGGGGCGATGTCTATCTCACCGGCTACGATCTCGTTTCGAGCAGCCTCGCAAATCGCAAGCTTTCGCACGTGCCGCCGGCCGATGTAATGGCGGATTCGGATTCCGCGATCCGCGACTGGCTGATCTATCAGGAGGGCAGCGCTCACGCCGCCCTGCGCCAGGCCCTGCAGCAGCCCTTTGTCGGCAAGGGCATGCCGGCTTTGCGTCTCATTGTAGCTGAAACGATCGAAGACCTCATGGGCGATTCCGGCTTGTCCGGGACGACCGAAGTCGTGGCCGCCTTCACGCGCGCCGTGCCCGAACGTGTCATCTGCCGCCTGCTTGGCGTACCGGACCAGGACATGCCGATGGTCCGGGCATGGTCGGGTTCGATCCGCGCCCTTCTCGATACTGGTTTCGATGATGCGTTCGGCGGCGCCAACTCCGCCGACGAGATGTCCTGCTACTTCGTCGAGCATCTGCGCCATCTGCTTGCCGCTGGGCGAATGCCGCCGCTGCTGACCGGGCTGGCCGGCCTCGTCGATGCGTTGGGGCTGACGGCTGCCGGTCGCAACATCGCCTTCCTGGCCTTCGCCGGCCACGAGACCACGGTGCACCTCATCGGCAACATGCTGTTCCATCTTGCTCACCAGCCCGCCCAGTGGGCGGCCCTGCGGGCCGACCGCCGGCTTGCTGCCAGTGCCGTTGCCGAAACTCTGCGGCTGGAAAGCCCGGTGCAGAAGATCTGCCGCTGGCCGCTCGAGCCTGTAATCATCGGCGGCCAGGAAATCGAAAAGAACCGGCTGATGGTGCTGCTTGTCGGCGCTGCCAACCGCGACCCGGCCCAGTTTGCCGACGCATCGCGTTTCGACCTCGGCCGGGCCGGCAGGCAGAGCCTGGCCTTCGGCCGGGGCGCGCATGTCTGCATCGGCAGGGCGCTGGCCGAAATGGAAGGTGTCGCGGTGCTGGAAGCCGCACTCACCCACTGGAGAACCATCGAGCCTGTTGCTGCACGTTGGATGGACAATTCCTCGATCCGCGGCCTGGATGCGCTGGCGTTGCGGCTGACAGCCTGACCGGATGGTCGCTTGTCCGGTTTTCATGCCTTTGCGCGACCCATTTCCGCGACACGGGATGCCGCATCATCCTAAGCGTCCTCCTTGTCCGCCCCGAGCGCCGCGAGAAGCGCTGCGTCCGATCGAGTGAGCAGAACCGGCGCCTTCATTCCGGCAATGCTCGTGCCGCCCTTCATGCGGTGGCGCTTCAGCCTGCCATAGAGGTCGTCCACGCCGGTCGTCCGCAGCGGCCCCAACTGGCCGATGCGGCGGGCATACTCATATTGCGGGTTGGCCTTGAGCGCATGGTCGAGGCCACCGCCAAGCACCTCAACGGCCGGCCCCGGACCGGTCTCGACGAAAAGCCGGTAGTGCGGGTGCGGCGTCGCGACCGCCACCAGCAGCGAATAGGTACGATGATCGAGACCGGCCTCGGCCAGCGACCGCACGACAAAGGCTTCCGTGAGCTTTTCGCCACAGAGATCGGACACCACGCCGATACGCCCGCTGAAACGCAGGCGCGGCGTGTCGCCGGTGAACCCGGTGACTTCGACCATGTCTTGCGTATCGTAGCGATAGAGGCCGGAGCCGGTGGTCACGATAAGCCGGTAGGTCAGGCCTGCCTCCAACTGCCACGCGAAATAGTTGGCACCGCTGTCATCGACAAATTCAAAAAACCCGCTTTGCGATGCCAGGATGCACCCGGACCCGTCGCCATAGGGAAATGAAACGGCAGCTTCGGTAGACATCAGCCCTTTGGACTGGATGAAGACATGCCGAAATTGCGCCTGCAATGCGGCGGCAAAGCCACTGCTGGAAGCGTCTGTCCAGCAGCTGATCGTGTCGAGGCGAGGCCAGATCGCCGACAGCTGCGAACTTCCAAGCGCGCCCTCCAGCGCAGCAATGCGGCGGCGCACCACGTCCGCCGGCCGCACGGCGCCCAGCCTGTCCGCGAGCTCCGGCAACAGGCTCTCGGCATCGCGCTGCATCGCGCGCAGGATTTCGGTGAGATAGGTCGGGCTCCAGACCCAGATCAGGCTCAGATCCTCGGCCGCCAGCAGGTGCAGGCAGGTCTGCCTTTGCCACTCGGCGAAATCGCTGAGCAGCCTCAAATCCATCGGCACCGCCGAAACTTGGATCAGGCTATCGCGCAAGGCGCCGAAATAAGCAAAAGGAACGGGACTGCCCAACCTGCGCGCACCGACGCGCTCGCTTGCGCCGCGGCCTACCGGGCTTAGCGCGAAATAGCTGTGCCCTTGCGCAACGCCCGGCCGGCGCCGTATCAGTTCCGACATCCAGGGATAGAGACAATCGGTGTAGGCCTGCAGGCCCGTGTCGGTATAAGGGATGTATTTCGCGCCACCGGAACTGCCGCCGGTTTGCTCGATAAACCGGACCGGCTCGGCAGTCAGCACATTTTCCTCTCCGGCGACGACACGATTGATGTATGGCGACAAGGCCTCGTAGCCGCGGATCGGCACGAGATCGCGAAAGGACTCGGCCGAAGCGACGTTGGCGAAGTTGTGGTCACCACCAAACACAGTCGCAGGATTGGCTTCTAGGAGCCGCCGCAAGAGGGAGCGCTGCGTGGCCTCAAGTTGATCGAGCCGCGCCCGAAAACCGGCATCCCCGGCAGCGGTCGCGCCGGCAATCCGTGCCCAGGCTTCAGCGCCCATCTTGCAGCCCTTCGGCGAAACTCGCGGCGGCGTAGCGCTTCAGATTGCCGAGTTCGAATTCCGCGAGGCAGGCAAGTTCGACACCTCGGAAGTAGAAGGGATTGGCCTGGAGAAAGAAGGCGGCAAAACGGTTGCGGAATGCTGTTTCCTCGACATCTGCCCACTGTTCCCGCAAGTGGCCTTGCGACAGGCCGAAGTCTATCAGTCCGGTCGACGGCTCGAATTGACGCCCGTATCGGGCAGTTGCGATGGCATCGCGGATCGTCTGCAGGCGGGCCGAAACCGGACCATCGACGGCTGGAACGAAGTCGCAGAAAAAATTGGGGAGAATGCGGAACGTCCTATGCCCTCCGATGATGGAGAACCAGAACAACCGGCCCGCCACCCCGGCCTTGGCGGCGCCGGCCGCGCGAAAGAAACCGCGCAGCAACACGGGGTCGCCCCAACGCGCGGAATGGAGGACGGTATCGCCGGAGAAGAGATAGTGGACAGTCTGGCCGCCCACGGTCAGTGGCCTGACAAGATAAGTCGAAAAGCCGATAATCTCCCGGTCGCACCGGATGATCACGACAGCATCCTTTTCGGCGAGATCGCGTTCGAAAACATTGCGATCGACTGCCTCGTAGTAGGTCTCATACAAGGCAAACATCCGGTCGCGCTCGGCAGGCGTCAGTTCCCGCACCGGCGTGATTGTCGAGCCAATGGAACCGATCTCATCCGCAGTACTTTGCACGCAATCTTGCCGCCCATGTCAGACCCCAACAAACCGAATATCAGTCATGGGCTCGATAATTCAACCCGCACCAACCCGAATCTTTATGAGCATTTGTCTCGGCATTGCGGGCAATGGACCTTGCGAGTTCGCCGTCTCACCCGACACTGTCGGTCAAAGCGGCCGCATTCGGCCGCCATGGCATAGTGCGTTGGACAGCGGTCGGCGATCACACTGCCGGTCGCCCGCGAATTGTTCGACCGCTACTCTCGGCTTTGGTCAGCTATCTTCATAGGAAGTCCAAAGCTGCCTGTCCGCTTTCGGCCTAAAATGCGATGCCCGATATTGGACGCAGCAAGGTTAGAGGCTGCCGGCGATGAAAGCGCTGCCGGTGCATGCAGCGGCATCCCAGCCGGATATGTTCAGAAGTCGAGAGCGACCATCATGCCGCGGACTTCGGCCATTTCCAGCAGCAGGTCTTGGAGTCTTTCGTCCAGTGCGGCACCGGTCAGCGCCAGAAGCTCGGTGACGCTCTCTCTCATCGATATGACGGCGGCGCCTGTCTTCTCGGCGAGCAGCCGTCCGATGGCAGCTCGGATCAGGTCGTCCTGATCAGACATTGCTTCACCTCCCAACGCACTGCAACCTCCCCTTGCTTTCCATGCCTCACCACCGCTTTCGACAACAGGGCGTGATTTCCCATACCGTATGATTTTTGATGCGACATCGGGCAGCTTTGCTCATGCCAGCAGATCGTCTCGATGAGCCCGCCAGTCGTTCAACACCGACAATGAGGGCAGCAGCGAAAAATGGCCGGGCTGGACCGTTTCAACCGCTGCAAGCAGTGCCAGCGGCACTTCGTGCCGATAAAGCCCAATGCACACGCCCCCTTTGGCCGTTGCCGGCAATTC
This sequence comes from Mesorhizobium sp. BR1-1-3, assembly GCF_020165455.1. Taxonomy (NCBI): domain Bacteria; kingdom Pseudomonadati; phylum Pseudomonadota; class Alphaproteobacteria; order Hyphomicrobiales; family Phyllobacteriaceae; genus Mesorhizobium; species Mesorhizobium sp. BR1-1-3. The sequence goes on along the minus strand of NZ_JAIUIC010000010.1, from coordinate 177,523 downwards.
CGTGACGGTGTCGAAAATCGAAAACGTACCCGTTGGCTCTTCCACGATTTCGAAACGCCGCACCCTAAACCTCTCTGCACAAAAGTAGCGACCAACGCGGACATCCCCTAGTGGTTCCCTAGGCCGGCAGTTTTTTCGCGCCTTGGTTGTAGCGCATGCCGGCAGGACAGTCATGCCCGCAGGGCGCGCAATCAAAAATCGCTATGCACATTTTAAATCTTGACGCGTGTCAATTTTTTATAAACATGCGCAAATTCCGGCATGGGCGTGTACGACGTGTCGCCCAGCCTGGTGGCGCTGTGCACCTCGCAACACCCGACGGCAAGAACCTTCGAGACGGCCGAGGCGCTAATAGCGTCACCCGACATCGACGCGGTGTTCGTGCTGTCATCCGACGACACCCACAGCCGCTTCGTGCACGCGGCGATTGCCGCCAACAAGCACATCCTGCTGGAAAAGCCCGCCTGTCTGACGGTGCGCGAGATCGACGATCTGCTGGCGCTGATGCCGGACTACGACAAGACCCTGTTCGTCGGCTATATGCGCCGCTACGCGCCGGCATATCTGGCCGCCAGGGACGAGCTGCCGGCCTTCGCCGACATCACCCATGTCCGCATCTTCGACCTGATCTCGGAGGGCCGGCATTTCCTCAAGAAGAGCCAGAACGTCCTCTATCCCAACGACATAGACCCGGCCCTGCTGGCGCGTGGCGCCAAGGAGCGCGACGCGCTGATCCGCGAAGTCGTCGGTGCCGACGCGCCGGCCGACCTGGTGCGCGCCTATCGCGGGCTGACGGCGCTTTCCTCGCACCACATTTCAGCGATGCGCGGGCTGATCGGCGAGCCGGCGCGCGTGCTGGCCGCGCACCGCACCAATGGCGGCGCCAACATATCGGTCACCTTCGACTACGGCCATTTCGCTTGTCTCTACGACGCGGTGGTCGACGATCTCGGCCTGTTCGACGCAATGATCGAGGTGCGCTCCAACACCAGGCGCGTGCGCATCATCTACGACACGCCCTACATCCGCAACCTGCCGACGCGGCTGGAGGTCACCGATGCCGGCCCGCTCGGCCCGGTGACGAAGCCTTCGGCCCTCTCTACGGCGATGCTTTCTCGAATGAACTCGAGATTTTCCACCGCCACATCGCCGAAGGAACAAAGCCGCTGACCGACCTCGCCGATTCCCGCCGCGACCTGGCGCTGATGGCCGAAATCATCGAGCGTATGAAGGAGAGCGGCCAGCGTTGAGGCGCGCCCTACTGCCCTACTGCCCTACTGCCCTACTGCCCTACTGCCCTATTTCCCGCAGTGATGATCGTTGATCTTGTTCAATGCATTCGCGTCGGGTCCAACGCGATGGTAGGAGCACGCGCCAGCCGCCGTCGTCACCAACTGCTGATCGTAGTAGTGCGGACCGCCGAACAGGATATCGATGAGATCGCCTTCGGCGGGAACGTAGCGTTCGGAGTGGACCCGGCGGTCGTAATGCCGGTCGCCAGCCAAGGCCGGGGCGCAAAGACTCGCGCCCGTAGCAACCGCGAGAGCTAGGATCGCAACGCATTTCGTGGTCATCGGCACACCCTTCTGGCCATTCCGGAATCGCACCATACATCCAAAACCGCCAGCCGGACAAAAGTTCCGAGAAGACCCCGATAGGCTCTTGCCGAAGCCTGCGGCCTCGCTCATCCATGGTGCGTGGAAATGTGGGATCCGTGATGACCGACGCCAGCCTTCACCTCGTCGAAGCGACGATCGACCAACTGCGCCGCGCGCTCGATGACGGCACCGTCACCAGCGTCGAACTGGTCGGGGCGTATCTCAGGCGTATCGCGCATTTCGACCGGCACGGCATCAGCCTCAATGCCGTCCCAGTGCTCAACCCTGACATGTTTGAGCAGGCGGCGGCCTCCGACCAGCGCCGCCGCAACGGCGCCGTGCTCGGACCGCTCGACGGCATCCCCTACACCGCCAAGGACAGCTACAAGGTTGCAGGCCTGACGGTGGCCGCCGGCTCGCCGGCCTTCGAGCATCTCATTGCCAATGAGGATGCCTTCACCATAGCCCGGCTGCGCGCCGGCGGTGCGGTGCTGATCGGGCTGACCAACATGCCGCCAATGGCCAATGGGGGCATGCAGCGCGGCGTCTATGGCCGCGCCGAAAGTCCGTACAATGGCGATTATCTCACCGCCGCCTTCGCATCGGGTTCGTCCAATGGCTCCGGCACGGCGACAGCGGCCAGCTTCTGCGCCTTCGGGCTTGGCGAGGAAACCTGGTCGTCCGGCCGCGCGCCGGCCACCAACAATGCGCTGGTCGCCTACACGCCGTCGCGCGGCGTCATTTCTGTGCGCGGCAACTGGCCCCTGGTGCCGACCATGGATGTCGTCGTGCCGCATACGCGCAGCGTGCCCGACATGCTCGAACTGCTCGATGTGATCGTCGCCGACGATCCCGAGGCGCGAGGCGATTTCTGGCGCGCGCAGCCTTGGGTCAAGCTGCCGAAAAGCTCCGATGTGCGGCCGCCCCGTTATACCGATCTCGCACTGGCGGGGTCGTTGAAAGGCAAGCGCCTGGGCGTGCCCAGAATGTATATCGGCCGCGACAGCGAGGCCGATGCGCCGATCGAAACCCGCGCCTCGGTGCTTGCCCTGTGGGAGCAGGCAGCGGCCGATCTCAAGCGGCTTGGCGCCGAGGTGATCGAGGTCGATTTCCCCGTCGTCTCCAACTACGAGCGCGACCGCCCCGGGGCGCGCACCATGGTCGAGCGCGGGCTGGTGCCGCAGGACTTCGCCGAGCGCGAACTCTGGGATCTCAGCATCTGGGGCTGGGACGACTTTTTGCGCGCCAATGCCGACCCGGCCGTGCCCGATCTCGTCTCGGTCGACGGCCCAAAGATCTTCCCGCAACCTCCCGGCACGCTGCCCGACCGATATGAAGGCGGCTTCGACTTGAGGGAATATGTCGAGTGGGCGCGGTCCGGCGTCACGCCGTTCGCAGACATTCCAACGCTGGAAGACGGACTGAAGGGCCTCGAAGCAACAAGGCGGATCGATTTCGAGGACTGGCTGGACGCCCATGGCATCGACGCCGTGGTGCTGCCCGCCGCCGCCGATGTCGGACCGGCCGATGCAGACATCGACGAGGCGTCCGCCGTCCTTGCCTGGCGCAATGGCACCTGGGTCGCCAACGGCAATCTGGTCTGGCGCCATTTCGGCATCCCCACCGTCACCGTGCCGATGGGAACCATGGCCGATATCGGCATGCCGGTCGGCCTGACTTTCGCCGGCAAGGCCTATGATGACGAAAGGCTGCTGCGCATGGCCGGCGACTACGAACTGTCGACCCGGCGCCGCACCCTGCCCCCACGCACGCCGGAACTGACTGAAGATGTATTTTCCCGCCGGCCCACGCAAACCGGTAACGGCAAGGCACCTCCGCTCGTCATCGCGCTTGCCGCCGAGACGCGCACGACCGGCGATCAGGACGAGATCACCATCACCCTCGACCTGCCGATCGACGCCGAGGCGGAACACGCCAGCGTCAAGGTGCATGTCAACGGCGAGCCTGTCGCCATCCAGCGAAGCGGAGCGCGCTGCTGTGGACAGGCATTGGTTCCGGCCGCAGAGCACCAGCGGTTCCACAGCGTCTGGCGTGGCTCGTATGGCTCGATCGTGACGGCTATTGTGCGGCTGGAGGATGGGCGCAGCGCCGGCGCCTATCTGGTTACGGGCGGGATTGGATGAACGCCAGCAGCTAGGAAGGCAGCGAAGTCAGCCATTCTTCCCAAAATTCCTGCTGCATATGGACGAAAACCGGAACCACGTCGACGCCATCATCAAATATGTCGACCAGATCGCTCTCTTGCGGAAATTGCCCCGTCTTCACCTTGCAGGCTATCAATCCGCGACTTTTCTCCATCACGGTATTTTCCGGATAAACATTGGCGCTTGCTCCGTAACAGAAGGGTAGCAGGCCATCGACTTCGAGTGCCTGACGGATTTGGAACAGAGCCCTCGAAAAAATCTTCCTCTTCTGCCTCGATCACCTTGTCCCGATAACTGCATTTCAGATTGCATGCAGCGCCGTTCACGTGCAGCGTGAACACGGCTTGCTCGTCGTCACCAACGGAACCTGCTCCGATCAGAAAAACAGTACGCTGATGGTCCATCTCATCCCCCTCGCCATGTGACGGGATGGTAGTACGACAACGGCCGCTTTCCAGCATGGCAGGGATTGGGACGCGGCCGCACTCCCTGCCGTCGTCATCCGCTGGCCGAGCGTCCCGCCGCAAAGGCAAGGTCCCGCCGAATGACATCCCGCTTGTCTTGCGACAGACCGGCAAGCAGCTTTTCATCGAGGCAGCCTGCTCGGATGAGATGAGTGAAGACATAAAGGAGCTGCGAATAGCGGTAGTCGAACGTCCGATCGATATCCCGCCGCTGTTCACGCAAATAGGCTTCCAGCTCCCACATCTGGGAGGGAACCGTCACCGCACTGGCCTTGCTCTTGAATTCGGCCATCGTCTTTGCGAGGGCCGCCTCAAGAGCCTTATCGAAGGCGTGGCGGGCGAGCTTCTTTTCGGAAGCGGACCAACTGGAATCATTCATTGGATATCTCCGTAGATTTCCTGTGAATTCCATCAGATTTTCACGAACTTCGCCTGCTTCTACCCCCGCGCCGCCCAAAGCAAACCCCGCTCCACCATCAGCGCCATTTCCGGCACCGCGAACTCATCCGCCGTGTGACCAAGGGAACTGTAGAAAACCTTCCCCGCCCCATAGCGCCGTTTCCAGACGACCGGCATGACAACGCCGCCTATCCCCGGAAAATGCGCGTCGGTGAAGGTGGTGGTCGCCAGCACCTCATTGCTTGGGTCGACATGCATGTAATATTGCTCCGACCGGTAGGCGAAATCGCTGATGCCTTTTGTGATCGGATCGTCCGGCCGGGTGATCGCGACAGTGTAGTCGATGATGTTGCCGGGATGCGCCACCCATTGGCCGCCGGTCATGAACTGATAGTCGGGCTCATTGCGGAAACTGTCGCCCATCGTCCCGTGGAAACCGCCGAGCCCGCTTCCCCCGCGAACCGCAAGCGTTAGGTTCTGCAACTCGGCCTTTTCGATCGTCGACATCGTGATGACGGGCACGATGAGATCGAAGGAAGCAAGCTCCGGACCAGCGAACATCGCCGTGCCTTCGCCGAGCGTGACGTCGAAGCCGTTTCGCTCAAGCAAGGTGCGAACGAGCTTCGCGCTCTGCTCCGGCGTATGGCCCTCCCAGCCGCCCCAGGCGATCAAGGCCTTCTTTGGCATTGTGTACCTCCCTGGAAAACTCGGCCCTGATCGATCCGGCGTCAGCGCCAGCCCAGCGCTGGAGCGACATGGGTCAGGATCGCCTCGATGACATGCGCATTGTAGTCGACGCCGAGCTGGTTCGGAACGGTGAGCAGCAGCGTATCGGCTTCGGCGATCGCCTCGTCCTGCGCCAATTCCTTGATCAGCACATCCGGCTCGGCCGCGTAGCTGCGCCCGAAAATCGCCTTGGTGTTCTCCTCGATGAAGCCGATCTGGTCGCGGCTCTCATTGCCGCGGCCGAAATAGGCGCGGTCGCGATCGTCGACCAGCGCGAAGATGCTGCGGCTGACCGAGACGCGCGGCTCGCGCTTGTGGCCGGCTGCCTTCCAGGCCTCGCGATAGATGCGGATCTGCTCGGCCTGCTGGATGTGGAACGGCTTGCCGCTCTCGTCGAATTTGAGCGTCGAGCTCTGCAGGTTCATGCCGAGCCTGGCTGCCCATTCCGACGTGGCGTTGGTGGCCGCACCCCACCAGATCCGCTCGCGCAGACCCTCCGAATGCGGCTCGAGGCGCAAGAGGCCGGGCGGATTGGGGAACATCGGCCGCGGATTGGGTTGGGCGAACCCCTCGCCCCGCAGCGTCTCGAGGAAGACCTCGGCATGATGCCGCGCCATGTCGGCGTCGCTTTTGCCTTCCGGCGGCGCGTAGCCGAAATGGCGCCAGCCATCGATCACCTGCTCGGGCGAGCCACGGCTGATGCCGAGTTGCAGGCGCCCGCCGGCGATGATGTCGGCGGCACCGGCATCCTCGGCCATGTAGAGCGGGTTCTCGTAGCGCATGTCGATGACCGCGGTGCCGATCTCGATGCGGCTGGTCTTGGCGCCGACTGCCGCCAGCAGCGGGAACGGCGAAGCGAGCTGGCGGGCGAAATGATGCACGCGGAAATAGGCGCCATCCGCGCCCAGTTGCTCGGCGGCGACGGCGAGGTCGATGGATTGCAAAAGCGCGTCCGAAGCCGAGCGCACTTGCGATTGCGACGAGGGCGTCCAGTGCCCGAACGACAGGAAACCGATTTTCTTCATAGTCATGCGATATAAGGATGCGCGTCAGGCTTCAATGCAAAAGAGATTTTTTGGCGCCCGGATCAAGGCTCATGCATCGCTATTCTCGAAGGCGCCAATGCCTTGTGCGATCAGGTTGGTCGCCATCACCAGCGAGACGATTGCCCCGGAATTGAAGACGACGACCCACCATTTTCCGCCGGTCAGGAAGCCATAGCCGTCGGCGACGGCCAGTCCCCAGTCGGCCGATGGCGGCTGAATGCCGAGGCCGAGAAAGCTCAGCGTCGCGATCGAGAAGAACGCGTAGCCCAGCCTTGTGACGAGTTCGATGAGGATCGTTTCCCTGATGTTGGGCAGGATCTCCAGGAACATGATGGCGAGCGGGCCTTCACCGCCAAGCCGCGCGGCGCTGACATAGTCGCGCTGCTTCTGCTCACGCACGGCGGCGCGAACGGTGCGCGCCACCAGCGGCGCGTAGGCGATGCCGATCACCAGGATGACGGTCAGGTTCGACGGGCCGATCGCCACCAGCGTCATGGTGACGAGAACGATGAACGGAAACGCCATCAGCGTATCGAGCAGCCGCGCGCCGATGGCATCAGTGAGGCCCTCGAAATAGCCGAGCACCAGGCCGATGATGCTGCCGGCGGCAACCCCGGCCAGCGTCGCCAGCGGCGCAACCAGCAGGATGTCGCGCGAACCGACGATGATGCGGGACAGCACATCGCGGCCGAGCTGATCGGTCCCGAACCAGTGCAGCGCATCGGGCGGCGTCAGCGTCGCCAGGAAATCCTCGGCATAGGGATCGTAGGGAACGAAGAGGTTGCCTGCTATGGCGCAAGCGACCCAGAACAAAAGCAGCAGCAATCCGACCACGACCGACGGCGGCAATCCGGCGAAAGCACTGCGAATCCGGCGCACTGCCGAAAAGCCCGCCACGGCGCGCTGCAGTGCGGGAAACTCGGCCAGATCCGTCATGGCGAGGTCCGGCGGCGTTGCCGCGGATCGAGCAGCGCCAGCAAGAGGTCGCCGGCCGCCGCCGACAGCACGAAGATGGCCGCCATCACCAATACGCCTGCCTCCAGCATCGGGAAATCACGGGCCTTGGCCGCGTTCAGGACCAGATTGCCAAGTCCCTGGATGCCGAACAACGCCTCGATCACCACCAGCCCACCCAGCATGTATCCGGTCTGCGTCGCCAGCACCGCGACGGTCGGCGTCAGCGCATTGCGCAGCACGTGCCGAAAGATGATCTCGCGCCGCTCGAGCCCTTTCAGGACGGCGGTGCGCGTGTAATCGGCGGCGATCGCCTCGATCACGCCTGCTCGCGTCATCCGGGCGATATAGCCGGAAAGGTTCAGCACCAGCGGCAGCGCCGGCAGGATCAGATAATAACCATGCGTCCAGAAGCCCGCGCCATCGGGCGCAACTCCGGAGATCGGGAACCAGTTCAGCCACAGGCCGAAAACGATGAGCAGCATCAGGCCGGAAACGAAATCAGGCACAATGCCGAAGGAGACGCCCGCCATCACGATCAGCCGGTCGATGAGGCGGCCCGCATTGAGACCGGCGATGACGCCGGCACCAACGCCGAGCGGAACGAGGAAGAGCAAAATAATCCCGGCAAGCGCCGCGGAGCGCTTGAGGCTTTCCAGCACGAAGGGCGCCACCGGCCCGCGCATCGACAGCGAGGTGCCGAAGTCACCGGTGACCGCTTTGCTGAACCAGAGCCAATACTGGACGAGAACCGGCTGGTCGGCGCCTAGCCGCTTGTTCAGTTCCGCCACCGCTTGCGCGTCGGCAAAAGGCCCGAGCATGACACGGCCCACATCGCCGGGCAGGACCTGCCCGGCGAAGAACACCAGAATGCTGACCAGCCACAGGGTGAGGACAAGTGTGCCCACACGCGCTGACAGAATGCGACCGGTCAGCATGTCGCGATCATGCCTGGACGAAGGAAACGCGGTCGAGCAGGAGATGCGAAATCGCGGTGAAGCGTACGCCCTCGACCTTGGAGCTGACGATGCGGCTGTATTGCGAGAAGTAGCTGATGATCGCCGGCGTCTCGTCGAGCAGCAAGGTCTGGATCTTGCGGGCAACAAGGCGCTGTGCCTGCAGGTCGCGCGCCTTCGAGTAGTCAAGCAGCAGCGCGTCATAGGCCGGGTTGTTGAAATGTGCCGCGTTCCAAGCTCCCGAACTCTTTAGCGTGGCGTTGAGGAAGATGTCGGGCGTGCCGCGGTGGCCATAGTCGGTGATGCCGAGCACCGAATCCAGCCATGGCGAACTGCCGAACGTCGCCGAGCCGTAATAGGCGTCCTGCGGCAGGACATTGAGCTTGACGTCGATGCCGGCCTTCTTGGCGAAGTTCTGGATGATGACCGCATAGTCGGGAATGTCATAGGCGCGTTCGGTGGTCAGCGTCACCTCGAAGCCGTTGGGCACGCCCGCCTCGCCAAGCAGCCGCTTGGCCTCGGCAATGTCCTGCTTGCGCTGCGGCACCGATGGATCGGCCGAGGGGAAGATCGGCGCGAACGGCGTGTCGTTGCCGACGATGGCGCGGCCCTTGAGCAGGCCCTTGACCACAGCCTCTCGGTCGATCGTGAGCGCCAGCGCGCGGCGGATGCGCTTGTCGGTAAACGGCGCCTGGTCGGTCCTGAGATGCACCTGGTCGTGCGAGCTCGCCTGCACGCTCAGCAGCTTGAAGTTGGGATTGCCCTCGATCGCCAGCTCCAGCCGCGTCGTGCTTGGGATCACGTCGAGCTGGCCGGCCTGCAAAGCCAGCACCTGTGCCTGCTCGTCGTCGAAGAACTTGATCTCGATCCGGTCGGGCAGCGCCTTGTCGCCCCAGTAATTCTCATTGCGCACGAAGCTGGCGCCTTGCTTGGGACGGAAGGATTCGAGCTTGAACGGGCCGGTGCCGTTGAAAGTCTTCTCGAAATCACCGGCATAGTCGGCAGGCAGGATGACGGCATTGTAGACGTCGGAGGAGACATAGAACGGGAAGTTGCTGTTCGGACCGTCGAGATCGAAGGCGACGGTTTCGTCGTCGACCAGCTTGGCGCCGCCCTTGGACAGGATGCCCTTGTAGGCGGACAACGCCGACGAGCCGCTGGCCGGATCGACCAGCCGCTCGAAGCTCGCCACAACGTCTTTGGCGGTGACCGCGCGGCCATCGTGGAATTTTACCCCTTGCCGCAATTTGAAGGTCCAGCGGCTGGCCGTCTCGTTGGCCTCCCAGGACAGAGCCAGCTTCGGCTGCAGACCATCCTTCGGATCGTCGAGGATCAGATACTCGCCGACCTGGCTGATCACCCCGATGCTGGCCGGATCGGTGACCGAAACCGGATCGATCGCCTTGGTCGGCTGGCCGAGCCCGACGCGAACCGTGCCGCCGCCGGCAGCCGCGGCGCGCGCGCCTCCCAATCCCTGCGAGGCGGCAAAGCCGGTCAGGCCGAGCAGTGCGGCATATCTGAGGAGATCGCGGCGCTTGAGAAAGCCGCCCTGATGTTCGTCGACGGCGACATTCCAGATGTCCCCCGACAGATTGCGAACTGCGTCGATATCTCTGCGTCTGGTCATTTTGAAACCCTGCTTTGAAATGAAGATTGAAAATCTATACGACGGGCTCGCCGTCGAGATGGATGCGGTCGACGGCCTGCGGATAGAAGGCGATGAGGCCCTTGATCTTCGGCATTTCCTCAATGGGATCCCGGTAGCTCCAGGCGATATCAGGGCGCACCGAACCGTCGCTCAGCAGGCCGGACCAGTAAGAGGCGATGCCCTTGTAGGGACATCGCGTCGTGGTGACGGACGCCGTCAGCCGCTCCAGCCGGATGTCTTCCGCGGGCAGATAAAAACGCGTCGGCAGATGCGTCTCGAACAGCAGCACCGGGCGGTGGCTGTCGGCGATCGGCTCGCCGTCGAACCAGATCTGCAAATGGCTCGAGCTTTGCAGAACATCGATGCGCGCATAGGGATCGCGTGCATGAACGAAGACTTCCTCTTCCTCCTCGAACCATTGGTCGACGGCTTTCCAGGTGAAGGCGATGCGGCCGGCCAGCGGCGCCAGGTTTTCATCCGGCGGCGACACGAACGACCACGCCGCGTTGGCGCTGCGCCTGTCGCCGCTGTCGATATCCCAATAGGCGGTCTCGCCACCGACCGGATGCGGCTCGCGATGCAGCGAAGGTTTCAGCACCGATGGGTCGACCGCTGACGGCGGGAAGAAATAGATCGGCAGGAAATGGTTGGAGCGCAGCACCAGCACGTTGCGGCTGTCGGCGATGGTGCGGCCGCCGAATTTGACGCGCACACGCTTGGGGCTGTGCAGGACATTGACGAGCTGCGGCGCGGTCGCTTCGCGCGGCTGCAATCTTGGTGCGACGGTCATGATCGTTCTTCCGGTCAGGACACGGCACGCGCATTGTCGCGCTGGTCGGCGAAGCGGTTGGCGGGCCGCGCCAGGCCGAAACGCTCGCGCAGCGTTCCCGGCCCGTATTCGGTCGGGAAGACGCCGCGCCGCTGCAGCTCCGGCACCACCTGTTCGGCAAAATTCACCCAGTCTTCTGGCAGCAGCGGGAACATCAGGTTGAAGCCGTCAGCGGCACCCGAAACGAACCAGTCCTGCAACTGGTCCGCGATCTGTACCGGCGTGCCGGCAACCGTCGGCACCGAACCGCTGTTGGCGAGCTTGCGCGCGATCTCGCGCAGGCTGAGATTCTGCTTCGCCCACTGCTTGACCCGGTTGAGCGATGTGCGCCCGCCATTGAACGTGCTTTCGTCCGGCAGTGGCGGCAGCGGCCCGTCCGGCGGGAACAGCGACAGGTCCAACCCGCTCCAGCTCGACAGAAGGTCGATGCCGACCTGATCCGGCAGCAAGGTCTGCAGGTATTCCTGCTTTTCCCGGCCTTCCGCTTCGGAGGCGGCGACGATCGGCAGGATGCCGGGCAGGATCTTGAAGCTCTCCGGCCGCCTGCCGTGGCGGGCCAGCCGCTCGTTGATGTCCTGACGGTATTTGATGCCATCCTGCTTGGTGCTGTAGATGGCGAAGTGCGCATCGGCCTGGGCGGTGGCGAAGTTCTTGCCATCTTCGGACGAGCCGGCCTGGACGATTAGCGGATGGCCTTGCGGCGGCCGCGAGACGTTGAGCGGCCCACGCACCTTGAAGTGCTTGCCCTTGTGATCGATGGGATGGACCTTGTCGGGGTCGGCGAAATGGCCTGACGCCTTGTCGATCAGCAGCGCCTCGTCTTCCCAGCTGTCCCACAGCGCCTTGACGATATCGAGGAATTCGGCCGCGCGCTCATAGCGGAAAGCATGCTCGATATTGCCGTCGCGGCCGAAATTGCGCGCCTCCTCATCCATGGCCGAGGTGACGACGTTCCACGACGCCCTGCCCTTGCTGATATGGTCGAGCGAGGCGAACATGCGCGCCACATTGTACGGCTCGCTGTAGGAACTCGACGCCGTGGTGATCAGGCCGATATGCTTGGTCACGCTAGCCAGCGCCGATAGCAGCGTCAGCGGTTCGAGGCGGGCATTGGCGTAATGGGCGACGCCGCTCTTGACTGAATCCCAGATCGACACGTGGTCGGCGACGAAGATGGTGTCGATCCTGGCGCGTTCGGCCGCCTGCACGAGATCGCGGTAGAATTCGAAATCCAGCACCTCCCGCCCCGGCGCCCTCGGGTGGCGCCACGACATCCGATGATCGCCCTGCGGGTTGAAGAAGAATGCGCTGAGGATCATGTGGTCTCGAGCCATGCCGGGCCTCCTTCCAGATCTGCTCCGGAGACCGTCGCGCTGCCTCGGCAGATGGCGACAATCTCTGCTGATGCGAGAAAGGTAGATTGCGCTCCGGCTTAATCCGAGTAATTTTATAGAGATAATGCATTGCGAAAGCGGAAGCGATTGCCCTCGATGGCGGCGCTGGAAGAAAGTGGTTTCAAGTCCCCATGTCCTCCTCGGTTCTGAACGTAGACCAGCTGTCCGTGGCCTATGACGGGCGCAAGGGATCGCATCCCGCCGTCAGCGGCGTGTCACTGCACATCGGCGAAGGCGAAGCGCTCGGCCTGGTTGGCGAGTCGGGATCGGGCAAAAGCTCGGTGGCGCTCGCCATATTGCGCTATCTGCCGAAAAACGCCTGCATCACTGCGTCGGCGCTGGAATTCCAGGGCCGCGAAATCCGCGACCTTTCCGCCGAGCAGCTGCGCCGGCTCAGGGGAAATCATATCGCCGCCGTCTACCAGCATCCCGGTGCTGCCCTCAATCCAAGCATGACGATCGGCCGCCAGATCACCGAGACGGTCATGCGGCATCGCCCGGTTTGCCTCGAAGAGGCGCGCGGGCGCGCCGCCGAACTGCTCGGCCGCGTCCGGGTCAGCCATCCGGAGCGGGTGCTGGATCTCTATCCGCACGAACTCTCCGGCGGCATGCAGCAGCGCGCCAACATCGCCATTGCCATTGCGCTCGACCCATCGCTGCTGTTGCTGGATGAGCCGACGACGGCGCTCGACGCCAGCGTCCAGTCCGAGATCATCGCCATCCTCTCCGACTTACGCAAGGATCACAAAACCAGCATCCTGCTGATCAGCCACGACATCAATATGATCCGCCGCTCCTGCGACCGGGTGGCGGTGATGCAGGCGGGAACCGTGGTCGAAAGCGGCGTTGCGAGCGATGTCTTCGACAACCCCTCTCACGCCTACACCAAGGCGCTCATCGCCTCGATCCCGGCGCTCAACTACACCAAGCGGGACGGAAGACTGGCGGAGACGGACGGCGTGCCAGCGCACCCAATGGTCCAAGGCGAAGACGCCGGCCTGCCAAAAGAACGCCGCATCGCGATCGCCTGCAAAGGCATCAGTCATGCCTTCGGCAGCCAGCCAGTGCTGCACCACGTCGATCTCGACATCGGCCAGGGCGAGACCTTCGGGCTGATCGGCGAGTCCGGTTCTGGCAAGTCGACCCTGGCACGGATCGTCACCGGCCTGCAGACGCCAAGCGCCGGATCGGTCGAACTGTTCGGCAGGACGGTCGCGCCGCGCGTCGAGAAGAGAAACCTTGCCGAACGCCGCGACGTGCAGATGGTCTTCCAGTCGCCGGATCGCACGCTCAATCCGCGCCAGCGGATCGGCACGATCCTCGGCCGCCCGCTGCGCAGGCTCGCCGGCCTGCGCCGCAGCGAGGTGAGAGCCCGCGTCGGCGACCTGCTGCAATCGGTTCGCCTCGCCGGCGCCACGGCCGAGCAGAAATCGCGTTCGCTGTCCGGTGGCCAGCGGCAGCGGGCGGCAATCGCGCGCGCCTTCGCCGGCGTGCCGAAGGTCGTCGTGCTCGATGAACCGACCTCCGCGCTCGACGTCTCCGTCCAGGCGACCGTTCTCAACCTGCTCAACGACCTGCAGCGCGACAAGGACACGACCTATCTGTTCATCAGCCACGACCTCAGGGTGGTGCGCTACATGGCCGACAGGATCGGCGTGCTCTATCGCGGACGCCTGGTCGAAACCGGCTCCTCCGACCAGATTTTTCGCGGCCCCAACCACCCCTATACGGCCCTGCTTTTGGCTGCGTCCTCCGACGAAGCTGCGCCGAGACTATCCGCTCCAATCGAGATCGAGTCGGCCGGCGTCCCGAATACGGGGTGCTCCTTCGCCGACCGCTGCCCGCTGGTCCTGCTCGACTGCCGAAAGACGGAGCCGCCGGCCCGAGAGACCGCGGCAGGGCATCTGATCGCCTGCTGGCGGCACGGCAAGGGTGTCTGAGCGCCCGAAGGTCCGCAGCAGTGGCAGGGTTTTAGCGGCAAGCAGATCGTCGATGTCTGGAACCTCTCCGACGGCTGCTGCGGAGTTCCTGCCGCCGTGGTTGGGCCGCTTCCTCGCATACAAGTACATTCATTTGTGCTAATATATTACTGTCATGCACATTCGTTCGTGACGAAGACGTGGGAGGATGCAATGAAAACCATGAATCGCAGGTCTGCAATTGCTCTCGGTGTGATGGCTGTCGCGATAACGCCTCTGTTCACCCTGGCGGCATCAGCGAAGAAATACGGCCCGAAGGAAGGCAAGGAGATTGCGCCCGGTGTCAGGGTGGTTGAGGTCAGCACCGGCAACTCCGACATTCCCGCCTACAAGAGCATCGCAATTGTCGACGTGGTATTTCAGCCCGGCGCACACGCGCCTCAGATGGTGATGGACAACGATATGGTCTGCACCATTGCTTCAGGTGCGTTCACGATCAAGAAGGCCGACAAGGAATTCAAGCTCAAGACGGGTGACATGTACACCTGCGCCAAAGGCAAGACCGACGAGGCGACAAATACAAGCAAGGAGGTCGGCGTGCATCGGATCGCCGTCCTGATACCTGCCTAGCAAACCGGATTCCGGCCGGATGGAAGGTCGCATGCCGTCCGGCCGGCGCTTGCGTACACTAGGTGCTGACCTCGTCCGGCCAACGCCCTTCGGCAAGATCGGCAGGATTCCGCCGCTGGTGCCAGCCGGGTCACAGCCGCATGTTCGCTTTCCTTCAGGCACAGTGCGATGCCCGCATTGGCTCTTGAAGGGCCAAGCCAGACCCGCGTAACATAGCGCCAAGTCAACCGCTCACATTGAGTCTGCTTTATTAGTCCGGGCTAACGTCCGGATTGGTTTGGATATTTTCCTTGAACACGCAAGCAACCAGCAGCGCGCCGGAGCGCGGCAAATCGTTTGCTCACGTCGCGGAAGCGTCCTGGGGCAAGGGCCTCAGCACCTTGCTTCGCATCGTGCGCATGACACTGCGCCATCCCTGGCAGGTCGCCATCACCATCGTCTCGACCTTCATTGCCGCGACGCTGCAGCTTTTCATTCCACGCCTGCTGGGACGCGCCATCGACCAGGCGCAAGGTGTGATGGCCGCGGGTGCCGGCGCTGCGGCGGAACAGGCGCTGTGGAACACGGCGCTGACGCTGCTCGTCGTCTCGATCCTGCGCGGCCTCTTCACCATGGCGCAGAACTACTATGGCGAGGCCGTCGGTCATCGCACCGGCTATGAACTGCGGCTGGCCTTCTACGAGAAGATCCAGCGCCTGAGCTTCGCCTACCACGACAGGGTCCACACCGGCGATTTGATCACGCTCGGCCTGCTCGATCTCGACGGCGTGCGCATGTTCTTCTCCACCGGCATTTTGCGTGTGGTGCTGCTCGGCGTGCTGATCGGCGTCGGCGCCTATCTCCTGATCAGCACCGATCTCATGCTCGGGCTGCTCAGCCTGAGCTTCGTGCCGTTCGTTGCCTGGCGGTCCTCGGTCACCCAGCTCAAACTGCGCAGCACCTGGCTGACGTTGCAGGAGCGGCTGTCTGTGCTGAGCCGGGTGATGGATGAGAACCTCGGCGGCATCCGCGTCGTGCGGGCCTTTGCGGCACAGCGGCATGAGCTGGAAAAATTCGACCGCGCCAAGCGCGATGCGCTGGACCTCGCCAATCAGCGCGTCGACATCCGCGTCTCCAACACCAGCGCCATGAACTTCTCGTTCCTGGCCGCCATGGGGCTGGTGCTCTGGTTCGGCGGCCAGAAAGTGATTGCAGGCCAGATCAGCGTCGGCACGCTCGCCCAGTTCCTCACCTTCATGACCATCCTGCAGATGCCGGTGCGCCAGCTCGGGCTGATGGTCAATTCCTTCGCCCGCGCCTCGACCTGCGGCAGCCGGCTGTTCGAACTGCTCGACGCCGAGCTCGACATCGAGGACGCGCCCGGCGCCAAGGATCTCGTCGTCACCGATGGCGTGCTGCGCTTCCACAATGTGGGCTTCCGCTACGAGGGCGCGGGCGACCGGCCGACTCTGTCGGGCATCTCCTTCGAGGCGAGGTCCGGCGAGACCATCGGCATCGTCGGTCCGCCGGGCAGCGGCAAATCGACGATCGCGCACCTGATCCCGCGTTTCTACGACGTCACCTCAGGCGCGATAACCATCGACGGCCAGGACATCCGTGACGCGACGCTGCAATCGTTGCGCAAGGCGGTCGGCGTCGTGCAGCAGGACGCGTTCCTGTTCACCACCTCGATCGAGAACAACATCGCCTACGGCAATCCCTGGGCGCGCGAGACCCGCATCGGGCAGGCAGCCGAGTACGCCCAATTGCACAATTACATCATGGGCCTCCCAGCCGGCTACACCACAGTCGTCGGCGAGCGCGGCGCGTCGCTTTCCGGTGGCCAGCGGCAGCGCCTGACCATCGCCCGCAGCCTGATGCTGCGGCCGTCCGTGCTGGTCTTCGATGATTCCACCGCGGCCATCGACGCCGGCACCGAACAGCGGATCCGGGCAGCGATGAAACGCTTCGCCAGGGATCGCGTGACACTCATCATCTCGCACCGGCTGAGTTCGCTGATGCATGCCGACCAGATCCTGTTCGTCGAGGGCGGCCGGATCGTCGAGCGCGGCACGCATGAGGAGTTGCTGGCGCTCGGTGGACGCTACCGCGCGCTCCATGACCTGCAGTTGCGGCCGGACGATGAGCGGCCCGTGGCGGGAGCCGCGTGATGCAGACACCGGCCGACGACGAGAAGGAAGACACCAGCGGGCCACCGACAAAGGCGGTCGTGGGCTCGCACCGCGACGACGAAGAGGTCTTCGGCAAAGCTTATGACCCGCGCATCGTGCGGCGTATCTGGAGCTTCGTGAGGCCGTATCAGAACCGGATTTTCATCTCACTCGCCGCGGTGCTGATGTTCACGCTGACGCAACTGGCGATCCCGCTGGTCATCCGCTACGCCATCGACCACGGCATGACGGCTGGCAAGCTGGACCAATCGGTAATGATCGCCGCGATCAGCGCTTTCGCCGTGATCATCCTGATCAACTATGCTGCCAGCTATGTGCAGGAAAGCGTCGTCGGCAAGGTGGCCGAAAACGTGCTGTCGGACCTGCGCCGCGCCATGTTCAGCCATCTGCAACGGGTCTCGCTGAGCTTCATGGACAAGACCGAGGTCGGGCGGCTGATGTCGCGCCTGCAGGGCGACGTCAATTCGATGCAGGAATTCCTCGAAACATCGGTGATGTCGGTAGGCGACATCGTGCTGTTGTTCGGCATTGTCAGCGTGCTTTTGTGGCTCGATTTCCGGCTTGGCCTGCTGACGCTGTCGACCATGCCGGTGCTATTCATCGTGCGCCTTTTCTGGCTGCCGCGCGCCAAGGTCGCCTTCATGGCCGCGCACGAAACCAACTCGATCGCCAACGGCGCACTGGCCGAAGGCATCCATGGCGTGCGCACGGTGCAGAGCCTCGAGCGCCAGCACGTCAATTTCGACCTCTACGACGAAAAGGTGCTGGCCAACCTCAATGCCCATTTGAGGTCGGCGAAATACGCGCAGGTAATGGTGCCGATCGTCGACACGCTGACCGGCATCGCCATGGCAACTGTCATCGTCGTCGGCGGGTCGATGGTGCTCTCGCACAGCCTCGACATCGGCGTCATGGTGGCGTTCCTGTTCTACATCCAGCGCTTCTTCGACCCGATCCGCTCGCTGACCATGCAGTACAGCGTCATGCAGCGCGCCATGGCTTCGGGCCAGCGCATCTCCGAAGTGCTCGACGTGCCGGTCGACGTCAGCGACAGGCACGGTGCCGTGGCGCTGTCGCGCGACATGGACGGCTCGGTCGAGTTCAGGAACGTCACCTTCGGCTATAGGCCGAACCAGCCGGTGCTGAAGAACATCTCCTTCCGCGTCAACCCGGGCGAGACCGTAGCCCTTGTCGGCCCGACCGGGTCGGGCAAGTCGAGCTCGATGGCGCTGGTGCACCGCTTCTACGATGTCTGGTCGGGTGAGGTTCTGGTCGGCGGCCATGATGTGCGTGACCTCACCCAGGATTCGCTCGGCGATCAGGTGGCGATGGTGCTGCAGGAGCCGTTCCTGTTCTCCGGCTCGGTGCTGGAAAACATCCGCTACCACAAGACATCAGCCAGCCGCGAGGAGGTGGTCCGCGCCGCACAAGCCGTCGGCGCGCACGATTTCATCGAGAACCTGCCAGATGGCTACGATACCGAACTCGAGCAGCGCGGCGGCAATCTCTCGCTGGGCCAGCGCCAGCTGATCAGCTTCGCGCGCGCGCTGGTGGCGGATGCAAAGATCCTGGTGCTCGACGAAGCCACGGCCAGCATCGATTCCTACACCGAGATGCTGATCCAGAAGGCGCTGATCACGCTGCTGGAAGGCCGCACCGGGCTGGTCATCGCCCACCGTCTGGCCACTATCCGCGGCGCCGACCACATCATCGTGCTGCAGAACGGCGAGATCGTCGAAAGCGGCAACCACGAACAGCTGATGGCAAGAAAAGGCCTCTACGCCCGCCTCTACAACATGAACTACGCCTCGTTCGACGACATTTCCGAAGGCGAGCTGGAACTGGACGCGGCAGTCGGCAAGGCGACGTGATTGGGCCTGCAAACGACCGCAGGCGCCTAGGCCATTTCCGGGCGTCTTGACCCCTCGCGGATGGCCTTGTGCACGCCGCGTTGCAGATCCATGAATGCAGGGCTTTCCATCACCTCTTCGCGGCGCGGGCGCTCGATATCCACGTTGAATGTCTGCGTGATACGTCCCGGGCCGATGCCCATGACGACGATGCGGTCCGACAGATAGACGGCCTCCTCCACATCATGGGTGACAAACAGGACGGTCAACCTGTGTTCCTCCCAGATCTGGGTCAGCAGTTCCTGCATCTGATGCCGGGTCAAGGCATCGAGCGCGCCGAAGGGCTCGTCCATCAACAGCATCTTGGGCCGGTAGGAAAGCGCGCGCGCAATGGCGACGCGTTGTTTCATGCCGCCCGAGAGTTCGGCTGGATAGCGGTCCGCACTACCAGACAGCTTGACGAGTTCGAGATGCTCCAGCGCGATCCTGCGGCAGGTCGGGCGATCGTAACCAGCGGCCTTGAGCGCAAACTCGATGTTCTGCCGCGCCGTCAGCCAGGGAAGCAGCGTGTAGGACTGAAAGACGACGCCACGGTCGAGACCAGGCTGCAGGATCGGCGCGCCATCGATGCTGAGATCGCCCGCGTCGAAGTCCTGCAGTCCGGCCACGATCGACAGCAGCGTGCTCTTGCCGCAGCCCGACGTGCCGACCAGGGAGACGAACTCGTTGTCGGCAAGATCGAGGTTGATATCGCGCAGTACTTCCGTGCGCCGCTCGCCCGTGCCGAAGCTCTTGTGGAGGCCGGCGATCCGCAATTTGGGGCTCATTGCGAGCGGCCCTCTTGCTTGAACAGCACCTTTTCCAGCGCCTTCATCACCTGGTCGGTGATGAGGCCGAGCAGGCCGAGCAGCAGGATGTAGCCGATGATGGTGTTGGTCTGGAAATAGCGCTGGGACACGGTGATGCGATAACCGAGCCCCGAAGTGGCGGCGACGAGTTCGGCCAGCACCAGCCAGGTCCATGCCCAGCCCAAGCTGATGCGCAGCGTATCCCAGATGCCCGGCAAGGCACTGGGCACGACGATGCGCGTCAGGATCTTGCGATCCGGCAGGCCGAGCGTGCGCCCAAGGCCGATGAAATCGGCTGGAACCCGTTTCACATTGTCCATGATCATCAGCACCTGCTGGAAGAACGTGCCGATAAAGATGATCAGGAATTTCTGCGAATCGCCGGTGCCGGCCCACAGGATGGAGAGCGGCACGAAAGCGACGACCGGCATGTAGCGGATGAAATCCACCAGCGGCTCGATGGCCGCTTCCCAGGAACGGAAACTGCCGATCAGCACGCCGATCGGTATCGACAGGGCCGAGGCGATAAGGAAGCCGATGGAGATACGGTACATCGAGGCTTTGAGGTCCAGCCACAACGTGCCGTCGGCCGCGAGCTTGGCGATCTGCATAGCGACGCTGCCGGGCGATGGCAGGAAGATCGGCTTTACCAATCCCAGTCCGGTCGCCGCCCACCAGGCAAGGCCGAGCCCGACGAACACGGCCACCGCGATCACCAGGAAGCGCGACCTGGCGATGGGCACGCCGATGCCGGAGGATCGGCGACGCCTCGCCTGTTTCGTGGGACGAGCCGGATCCGTTTGAGCGGGACGCTCCCCGGGCATCTGCGTCACCACCGCGATCCGGCCTTGGTCATTCCGCCGCCTTGACGAATGACGGGTCGATCATCTGCTCCGGCGTCACATCGGCCTGCAGCAGCTTGGCGTTCTTGGCGGCGGCTTCGACATCGGCGAAGGTCTTGGTGGTGAAATCACCGGTCAGCGCCGCCTTGTTTTCGGCGAGTGAGTAGTAACGCACGCCGTCAAAGGCGGTGTTGAGGTCCTTGACGTCCGAACCGACAGCCTTGGCGATGATGGCGCGCCCACCGGGCGTATCGGCATTGTAGTCCTTGAGCGCTGCGTCCCAGCTCTTGATCATGGCCAGCACTTGGCCGGGCCGCGATTTGATCACCTCGTCACGCACCACCAGCACGTCGCTGATCAGGCCGGGATCCTCGCCGGCGGTGAACAGCAGCTTGAGGTCCTTGTTCTGCGCCATGGCGACGGTGAGGTACGGTTCATAGGTCACCGCGACCGGCACCTGGCCGGCGATCAAGGCGCTGCCGGCGTCGGACGCAGGCATCGGAACCGGTTTCACATCGTCGATCGACATGCCGTTCCTGGTGAGCGCGTATTTGAGCAGGATGTCGCTCGTCGTGCCTTCCTCGAAGGCCACCTGCTTGCCCTTGAGGTCCGCGATGGAGGTGACGTCCTTGCCAGCGATGATCGCGTCGGCGGTCATGGAGACGTCGAGCAGCAGCACGATCTTCACCGGCAGGCCGGCCGCAACCATGCCCATCGCCGTGTGGGTGGCGATGTTGGCGGCGTCGAGCTGGCCGCTTGCAAGTGCTGCATTGATGTCCTTGTCCTCGGCGAAGTTGACGATCTGGACGTCGCTCAGCCCGTTCGTCTTGAACAGGCCCTTGGCCTCGGCGACATGCCACTGGCCATAGCCGAGCCAGGGCTCGATGCCGATCTTGAACGCTCCTGCCTCGGGCGTGGTGGGAATGGCCGCATCGGCCGCGTAGGCCGCCGGGGCGGCGGCGAGCCCGATGGCGGCGGCCATCACGAGCGCGCGAAATTGTCCTGTTAGGTTACGCATCATCCTTGTTCCCCTTGATGATCGGACCGCTTTTTCTGACTGAGGTAGCCAGTCCGGTGAGACTGCGGGTTTCTGCTCTTGCGGCACTGTGCCTCGGCGTCTTACCTGCCACTTCATGGTGAAGTGCGCGGATATTTCAGCGTCAGCGGGAGCGGATGTCAAGGCTAAAATACATACATGCATATACAAGTTGGAAAGACTCAATTTTTACGCTCTCCGGGATCGATCCGGTCTAGAAAATCGGTCACCCGATCGGTTCCGGCAACAGGTTCGCTGCCGACCATGACCGCCACCGAAAAGGCAATAAGGGAAGAAACCGGCGTGTGGCTGCGCACGCCGGTGCGCAGGTTCATGACCAGCGTCGGCGACAGGAAGAGACCGGCCCGGAGCACCGCGCGCCAATCGGCCGGCAGCATGCCGCGCCGTTTGAGCTCAAGCAGCAACGGCCGCCACAGCGCTGTGGCCTTGACCTCCAGCAGGTCGCGGCGGACGGGGCTCAGGTCCCAGTCCGTGTCGACATGGAGCAGGTTTCCGTCCAGCCGCGCATGGGCGCGAAAAGCCTCGGTCGCGGTCGCCGGATCATAGAGCCAGAACGGGTGGGCGAAGATGTTGTGGAACGTCGCCTTCACCTCCGCCAGCAGCGTGGGGATATGCGAGCCTGCAAAGGCGGGATCGAAGAAGGACAGCTCCGCCCTCCCCGCCTTCGCCGTGTACCAGACATTGGCGTTGTGGGCGTCACCATGCGCGACCACGCCGCCTGCATTGGCAAGCCGGTCCGGCCGCAAGCGCACTGCGGCGGCATCGAAAAGCTCACCGACGCTGTCGGTGTACTGCTCGCCATTGATGACGAATTTCAGCCGGGAAAACCGATCCCAATCCAGCTCGGCACCGGGAAAGACGAACGGCTTGCCGACATAGAAATCGGCCAGCCGGCCGCCTGGCGGCAAGCGCGTATCGGCATCGATCAGCCGCTCATGAAACAGCCTGTGGATCGGTTCCGCCGCCACGTCCTCGACGGTTACCGGATGCAGCGTTTCGAGATAGACCTTGAGCAGCCTGGCCGACAGGTCGCGCTCGGCAAGAACGGCTTCTCGCCGTTTGCCGGCATCGTCCTGCGCATCCAGCGCGAACAGCACATCCGAAAACCTCGGATCCGTGCGCCGCCGATAGACAAGGATCTGCTCGCCCGGTTGGGCCGACATATGCACGGGTTGGTCGACCGGCAGGCCGGCGCGCGACAGAATCTCGGCGCGGTAATACTCGCCCGTCATCGCCTCTTCCCGCTCCTCCTGATGGAACTTGAAGAAGTAGGGCTTGCCGTCGTCCTCGAAGAAGCCGTTCAACGAATTGAGGCTGTATTTGTCGAAGTTGATGCGGACATTGCGGGGGCGCATCGCGAACAGGTCGCCCAGCAATGCCGCCAGCGCGCTTTGTGCTTCGGCAACATCATGCTGCGCGAGTGCCCGGATCCGCGCCGTGCGGCTCGGTGCCGGCGTCATCTGTCGCTCTTGCATTCGACCTGCTTCCGTCAGCTGCTTTTTGAAGGGGAATAGCGGCTGCCGAGCGAGTAGCGGCTGCCGGCATAAGTCAGCTTGCTGATCGTCGCCACCACCGCGCCCGTCCATGTCCGGCGGTGCAGGAAAAGGCAGC
Source organism: Mesorhizobium sp. BR1-1-3 (assembly GCF_020165455.1). Taxonomy (NCBI): domain Bacteria; kingdom Pseudomonadati; phylum Pseudomonadota; class Alphaproteobacteria; order Hyphomicrobiales; family Phyllobacteriaceae; genus Mesorhizobium; species Mesorhizobium sp. BR1-1-3. The sequence goes on along the minus strand of NZ_JAIUIC010000010.1, from coordinate 154,416 downwards.
AGGCGCCGACATCGATGCCCAGATGCCGCGCCGTCTCGGCATCCGCCGGGATGGCGGAAATGATATGCTCGACCTCGGTCACCGGGGTTTTCTGCATGAGGTAGTCATAGGTCGCCGTCTTCGAAAAATCCTGCTTGTCATAGTCGGGGATGAGGCTCGGATTGACAAAGCGCTCTTCGAGCTGCACCGGCAGATCGTTCTCGAAATTGACGACGACGGAATGATAGATCGAGACGCGCTTTGGAAATTCGAACGACAGCGCCAGCTCTTTTGTCGGCATGATGGTTTCGAGGACGAGGACTTCGGAACGATGCCTGTTGCCGCGCTCGACGATCTCGGCTGCGATGTTGTTGATCTCGATCAGCGTCGACTGTGGCCTAGGCGGCGCGATGAAGGTCCCCACACCTTGCAGGCGGATCAGAAACCCGGCCGAGGTCAATTCTCTGAGTGCCCGGTGAACCGTCATCCGCGAGACGCCGAGTGAAGCGACCAATTCATTCTCGGACGGCAGCTTGCGATCTTTGCCCCACCGGCCCGTTCCGATGTTTGCCAGGATGTAGTCCTTCACCTTCTCGTAAAGAGGGCTGGCGGTGTCGGGCAAAGTGATCATTTCAAAAGTCCTTTCCGGCGATTCATCGGAAATCACGACTGCTCGACAGGTTGCCGCATGCGGATGATTGTTTTCAAGCCGTCGCTGCGCCCCGCCAACAGCCGCTCATAGGCAGCCGGAATGTCATCCAGGCCGATCTCCTGGTCGATCAGCGCCAGCAGCGGTTCGCTCAATTCACCCAGCATCCGCACGGCCTCGGGCAGTTCGTCGGCAAAGGCATGGCATCCCAGCAACCCGATTTCGCGTTCGACCAGCGTATTGGGATCAATGTCGAGGCGGCCGTGGAAGATGCCGACCATGGCGATCGTACCGCCGAGATCGAGAACGCCGAGCAGCTGATTGAGCGCCGCGACGCTGCCGGTCGCCTCGATGGCCGCGAGCAGCGGGGCATTGGCAGTTGCGGCGGCAACGGCGTCCCGGCTCAGATCGACGATCCGGGCACCCGTCACCCGCGCCACCCGGGCGCAGCGGCTCTGGTTGCGGTCGGCGATCAGCACGGTGCCGGCGAAGGTCCGCGACAACAGCAGGGCGGCAAGACCGCCGATCGGTCCGCAACCGACGACCAGCACGGAGCCTGTCGTTTTCGGCAGGCGCCGCACCGCGTGCAGCGCCACCGCCAGCGGCTCGGCCATTGCCGCGACCCGCTCGTCGAGCCCGGCATCGATGATATGCAAAAGCCGTGCGGGCAGCACGGCCTGTTCGGCAAAACCGCCGTCGCAGACCTCTCCGACGAAGCCCAGTGACGCGCAGAGATGACGCCTGCCGGCTTGGCATTGCGCGCAGTCTCCGCACCAGAAGCGGGAATCGGCGACAACCCTGTCACCGATAGCGAAGGCGTCGACGCCCTCGCCGGTGGCGGTCACCGTGCCGGTGAGCTCATGGCCGGCCGTCGAAGGCGACCGGCTTATCCACTGTCCCGTGCGGAAATTATGCAGGTCCGAACCGCAGATGCCGGCGGCATCGACCCTGAGCTTCACCCAGCCTGCATCCGGCGCGCCCGGCGTCGCGATGTCCTCGACGCGCAGATCGCCGGGCCCGTAAAGTCGTGCCGCCTTCATCGCGATCGGTTCCGCTCAGCCGGCAAGATAGCGGTCGCGGATCTCCGAGACCGCGTTCTCATGCGAGCTGAAGCCCTCGTAGCGGGCGAGCCTGCGGGCGTGCAGAGCGAGTTCCGGATAGGCCACCGAGGTGACATAGCCGACCGACGAGCGCTTGACGAAATCCGTCACCGAAAGCGGCCCGTAGGTCCGCGCCCAACGGCTGGTCGGCAGCACCGCATTGGGTCCAAGCACGAAATTGGCCAGCGTCACCGGCGTGTGCGGCCCCATCAGGATTTCAGCCGCCTCGGTGATGCGCCCGAGATGCGCGAACGGCTCCTTCGACAGGATCTCGAGATGTTCGGGCGCATAGTCGTTGATGAAGCGGTAGCTGTCTTCCAGCGACGCGGTCAGCACGATGCCACCGCGCTTGCCGGTCAGCACCGCGCGCGAAAACTCGACACGCTGCTCGGTCATCCGCGACCAGTGCTCCGGGATTGCAGCCAATGCGGCTTCGGCGACCTTGCGGCTGTGCGTCACCAGATAGGCCGAAGAATCCGGCCCGTGTTCGGCTTCGATCAACAGGTCGAGCGCAGCAAGCCCGCCGTCGACGCTGTCATCGGCAAAGATGATCGCTTCGGACGGCCCGGCCGGAAGGCCTGTGTTGATGACCGACGACAGCACGCTCTTGGCCGCCACCACCCAGGGGCTGCCGGGGCCGACGATCTTGAGCGCGGGCTTCACCGTCTCCGTGCCGTAGGCGACGGCGGCAACTGCCTGAGCGCCGCCGCATTTGTAGACGGTTCCGACGCCGGCGAGGCGTGCGGCGACCAACGTTGCCGCATCCACCGAACCATCCGATGTCGGCGGCGTCACGATGGCGATTTGCGGCACGCCGGCAATCACCGCCGGCACCGACGTCATCATCGTCACCGATGGGAAAGCACCCTTGCCGCGCGGCACGTAGAGCGCAACGGAAGCGATCGGCGTGTACCGGTCGCCGGCATAGGCGCCCGGCCGGACTTCCTTGAGCCACATCGTTTCCGGCTTCTGCTCCTCATGGAAATGCCTGATGTTGTCGATGCCGAACTGGATGCTCTCGACGACGTCCTTTTCCACCTTGTCGAACGCCGCGTCGAACTCGGCTTCCGACACCTGCAGCTCGCCCTCGGCGACATTGGCCTTGTCGAGTTCCCTGGCGAAGCGGATCAAGGCGGCGTCGCCTTCGTCCTTGACGGCCTGGATGATCGGCCGGACCTTCTCGACGAAGACCGTCAGATCGGCCTCGGCGCGCTTCAGCAGACTGGCGCGCTGGTCGGCATCGATGGATGACAAATCGTGGAAGCTGATGTCGGACATGGCTGCTCGTTCTCCTGGAACTCTTGGAACGCAATGACGGCTGGCGCAGGCCGGCCATATGCTGCGGGCCGACAGGTCGACCCCGGACAAGGATCAAAGCCGTCGAGAGGCTTCACTCGGGCAAAAGTATATACATGTCTATGTGACGGTCGCCAGCGATTTTTCCGTCATCCTTCCCGTCGAAACTACCGAGACAAACCTGCCTCATCAGATCGAGGCGAGAAAGCCGCCATCGACCGGAATGGACTGGCCGGTTATGTAGGCCGCCGCATCCGAAGCGAGGAACACGGCGATGCCATGCAGGTCGGAGAGATCACCGAAACGCCGCTGCGGGATCTTGGCCAGCATGGAGTGCTGCCATGCCTCGTTGTTGTAAAAAACGTCCGTCATCGCCGTCCTGAAATAGCCCGGCGCGATGGCGTTGACCCTTATGCCAAGCTCCGCCCACTCGGCCGCAAGCGCCCGCGTCATGCCGAGCAGGCCGGACTTCGACGAGCCATACGGCACCGCGGTTGGGATTCCGACTTCCGACGTCAGCGAGCACAGGTTGATGATGGTGCCGGGACGGCCGGCGTCGCGCATCTGCCGCGCGGCGGCCTGGGCGCAGAAGAACGCTCCCTTCAGATTCGTGTCGACGATGCTGTCCCACAGCGCCTCGTCGACATCGAGCGAGGGCCGCACCTCCTCCATCCCGGCATTGTTGACGAGAATGTCGAGACCACCAAGCAGGCTGGCAGCCTCGTTGGTGGCTGCGCGGCAGCGGCCGACATCGGTGACGTCGAGAGCGACGGCATGCGCCACCCCACCGACCGCGCGGATGGCGACCGTCGTGTGCTCCAGCGCGGCCAGGCTGCGCGCCGTGACCGCGACGTCGGCGCCGGCAGCACTCAGCGCTTCGGCGATGCTGCGCCCGATGCCACGGCTGGCGCCGGTGACAAGCGCCTTCCTGCCGGAGAGATCGAAGAGAGAAGCGTTGCGCATGTGATCCTCCTGGTCGGTGTCGGTTTCCGCTTCGGCGTAGAGACTATCAGGTCAAGTTACATATACAAGCATATACAAAGCATTTCAGCTGCGGTACGGATGACGAAATCCACCGCAGAGGAGCCAGCCCGTGTCGAAAGCCTCGGATATGGTCCGCACCGAAGTCAACCGCCTGTCGCCCTACAATTCCGGACTGACCATTGACGAGGTGCGGAAACGATACGCACCGGCCAGAATCGCCAAACTGGGCTCGAACGAAAACCCGCTCGGGCCCAGCCCGACCCTCGCCGCGACGATGCATGCCGGCTCCGAGATGTTCCGCCTCTATCCGGACCCTGCCGGGCGCAAGCTGCGCCAGGCGATCGGCGACAAATATGCCGTCGCCGAGGACCAGATTATCCTCGGCAACGGTTCCGAAGATCTTCTCTCCGTCATCAGCCGCGCCGTGTTGCGGCCGGGCGACGCCGTCGTCACGCTCTATCCGTCGTTTCCGCTGCATGAGGACTACACCACGTTGATGGGCGCTACCGTCAATCGCGTTGTCGTCAACGACGATCTGACCATCAATGTCGATGCGCTGGTCGAGGCGGTGCGCGAACGGCCGCGCATGCTGCTGTTCTCGAACCCGATGAACCCGGTCGGCAGCTGGCTCTCCGGCGGCAATCTGTCGAGGGTTCTGGATGCGACGAGCGACGAGACGCTGATCGTCATCGACGAAGCCTATGCCGAATATGCCAAGGGCGACGACTATGCGTCATCCCTGCCCTATCTGGGAAAGCTCGACCGGCCGTGGATCGTGCTTCGGACCTTTTCCAAGGCGTTCGGCCTGGCCGGATTGCGGATCGGCTTCGGCATCGTCGGCGACCCGGAGCTGCGCACGCTGCTCGACCGCGTCCGCACGCCTTTCAACGCCAACGGCATGGCCCAGGCCGCAGCATTCGCGGCGCTGGCCGATGACGAACACCTCGCCAGGGTCGTAGCTCTGGCCAGGGCGGAGAGAAAACGCGTCGAGACTTTCCTGGCAAGCAAGGGCCTCGACGTCGCCGCCTCCAGAGGCAATTTCCTGTTCTTCAACTGCCGGCAAGATGCCTCCGTCTTCGTCGAAGGCCTGCTGCGGCAAGGGGTCATCGTCAAACCTTGGAAGCAGCAGGGCTTTGACACCTATGTGCGTGTCAGCATCGGCTCGACTTCGGAAAACGACCACTTCATGGCCGCTCTGTCGGCGCTGTTGTGAATGCACGTCTGGGCGGATCGCTCCGCGCTTGGGAGCCGATCGCTGCCGCCCTATTTCGCCCAAGGCTTTGACCGACGCTTGGCTTGGCTGCCGTGCGGATCGTCGATGACCACAGCGTATTTATTTGGCTTCGGACCAGCCGCAGGCCTTAACTTTCGCAGCGTGGGTTTTTACATCCGAGGGGTCTGCAAACGATCGACGCTTGAGGAGGCTCCCTTGCAGCAGCCAGATGACATAGCCGCCCGCCGATTGGGCATTCTCATCGAGCAATATGTGGAAGCGCGTAAAAAGCGCTATGACTATGTGTCGACCGAGCAGGCCTATCGGGCCATCCGGCAGGTCCTCAAACCCGCCATTCCCGATCGCGAGCTCGACGACATGGTCGCCTCACTTGCCGTCAAGAACGGCCTGGCGGTCGTCTTCGATCGTCAAACCAAAGCATCGGCCGATGATGTTCCGAGGCCAAGCCCCTAGATCGACGCACATCTGCCGGCGCCGGGCGCCATATCAACGCGGGGCCAAACGCATCGTTCGACCCCGCATCGATGTGCATCGCCGGAGGAACCTGCGACACACCTGCGCCGTGGGCCTGTGTGCCGCAAGCCGACGGGCGTGGCGGCTTCAAGCGGCGGTGCTGACCTGGCCCGGCTCGAGGATCGACTTGACCTTGTCGGCGACGGCGCGTCCCAGATCGGCGTTGTTTGCGGCGGTGAAATGAATTCCGTCGACACCGTCCGTGGTGAGGTAATCGCCGGCATTGAGGAAATCGATCTTCATGAAATCCGCCATCGCCTTGTACTGCCTGGCCAGGTCCCTGGATTTTTCGTGCCCGCCGCCGAACATGCCCTCGAACCATGGATCGGGCATCGGGGTCAGCGGCGGCGGCGCAATGACCAGCGCCTTGGGGGCCGGATAAGGGGTGCCGATGCCGCCGGCACTGGTCAGGATCTGCCCGACCAGTTTCGCCATTCCATTGGCGATCTCATAAGGCGTCCGGCGGAAATAGGACTTGGTGTCGTTGGTGCCGAGCATGACGATGACCAGGTCCAGCGGCAGATGGCTGGCGATGGCCGAGGGCAGGTAATTGGCGCCGTTCAGGCGCGGATCGTTGGGGTCGTCGAGACAGGTCGTGCGCGCGCTCAGGCCTTCCTCGATGATGTGGTAGCCCCCTCCCAGCGCCGCCGCCATCACACCGGTCCAGCGCTGGTCATAGGGGTAGCGGTAGGTCGGCGACCCCTCCTTGACCGGAACCCAGCCCCAGGTCAGCGAGTCGCCGTAGCACATGATGTTTTTTGGCGGTGACATCCATGTTTCTCCATCTGTTTGCAATTGTCTGAACGCGTGGATTTGTCGGTCCCGGCGAACACCGGTCGGCTTGCTTTCGCCGTCTCAGGTCAGGGGTTTCGCACGCGCACTCCGTAGAAGATCGCCGCGCCGAGAATGATGACGCCCTGCGCGATAAGCTTGCCGGGCTCGTCGATGCCGAGCACGGTCATCACCACGAACAGCAGCGCAAAGCACAACGCCCCGAAGAAAGGTCCCCAGACGCCACCGTCGCCGCGACCGAAGACGACGCCGCCGAGGATCGTCGCTGCGACCGCCAGGATCGGCAGGTCGAGGCCGACACGGACGCTGCCGACGGCGATCGAACCGGTCTGCACCAGGGCCGCGATCGCCGCGATCAGGCCGGCGAGCGTGTGCGCAAGGATCACCGTGCGCTGGACCGGCACGCCGGAAAAATGCGCGGCTTCGGCATTCTCCCCGACCGAGGCGACGTAGCGGCCAAAGACGGTCCGCGACAGCAGCAGCCACACCAAAGCGGTCAGCAGGACCCAGAACAGCACCGGCGTCGGAACCGACAGGAATTTCGTGTTGTAGAGGTCGTTGAACAGCTTCGGCACATCGCCGGGCGGATTGCCGCTCGACAGGAACTGCACCAGCCCGACCAGGATGATGCTGACCGCCAGCGTGACGATGACCGCCGACACCCGCCGGCTCCCTATCATGAAGCCGTTGAACAGGCCGATGACGAGGCCGGTACCGAGCGCCAGCACGACGAAGAAAGGCATCGACGCGCCGGGGAAAGTGCCTGACGAAATGAAATAGTTGATGAGCAGGATGATGCCGCCGCCGGAAAGGTCGATCGACTTCACCCGCATGACGACGAGCTGCCCCAGAACCAGGATGCCGAGCGGGACGATCTGCCTGACGAAGATACCCATGATGTTGAGGTTGAGCATGTTCGGTCGTGCGATCCACAGCGTGGCCAGCAGCACGAGGAAGACAAAATAGGACGGCGGTATGCGCAGCAGGCGCCGGGCGATCGGATTTGCGAGAACGGCAGCCATCTTTCAGAGCCCCATCTTCTTGCGGGATTGCAGCCCGCCCACCGCCAGCAGGATGCCGCCCTTGATCGCGGTCTGGACGAACGGCGAGACGTTGGCGAGGTTCATGCCATTGGCCAGCAGCGCCATGACCAGCGCGCCGATCACGGTGCCGTGTAGGCTGCCTATGCCACCGGAAAGCTGGGTGCCTCCAAGCGCCACGGCGGTGACGGTATCGAGTTCGAAAAGCAGCCCGACATTCGGATCGCCCGACACGATGCGCCCGGCCAGGAAGACACCGGCAACGGCTGCGAAACAGGAACAGATCACATAGGCGAGGATGATGTTGCGGCGGTCGGAGACGCCGAAATTGCGGGCAGCACTCTCGGCGCCGGACGCGATGCCGCCGCCGATCGCAAACAGATGCAGCCCATACCGGGATCCGTAGAGCAGTTTCCACGCTGCCAGGATCACGACGATGCCCCAGAAAACCGGATAGGGAATGCCGAGGAAACTGCCCGAGACGGCATCGATGACGATCTCCGGCACCGTGCCGCCGGAGACGGGCCGCAGGATGCGCGTGATGCCGAGCACGATGTACTGCGTCGACAGCGTCGCGATGATCGGATGGACGTTGAAACGGGTGATCGCCAGACCGTTGATCAGCCCGATGACTGCCGCCAGCGCGAAGACCGCCGGGATCAACACAATCGCTGGCTGGTCGAGCGCCAGCACCGCGGTGGTGAAGCTGATGACCGAGCCGACCGACAGGTCGAGCCCGCCGATGAGCACGACGACGAGCTGTCCGATCGCCGCGATGATCAGCGGCATCGCCTGGGCAACCAGGTTGAAGAGGTTTTCGGCAGTGGCGAACTGCGTCGTCTCGACGGTCAGCCACAGCGAAATGAGCAAGGCGACCAGCAGCGGCAGGCCCCACAGGCCCTGCCGCGTGTTCCGGCCATTCAGGATATTGAAAACCGAACGAACCATGGCAGGCCCCTAATGCTGGCGCGTGGAGCCGCCCATGAGGGCCGCGTCGAGAATCTTGTGTTCGCTCGCTTGCGCTGCCGGCATTTCGGCCACGATCGTGTCGTGATGGACGACGTAGATGCGGTCGCAGAGCCCGATTAGCTCGATCGTCTCGCGCGACAGCACCAGCACCGCGCCGCCCTTCGCGGTGAAGTCCCGCAGAAGATGGTAGATCTCGGACTTGGCGCCGATGTCGACGCCGCGCGTCGGCTCTTCGACCAGCAGAAGATCGAGATCGGCGGCAAGGTAGCGGCCGAGCAGAACCTTTTGCTGGTTGCCGCCCGACAGCGAACCGACCGCAGCCGACAGGCCCGCCGCCTTTATGTTCATGACCTCCATCATGCGGGCGATGACGTTTCGATATGGCCGCGCCGGCGCAAGTTCAGGGCGCCTCGAATGCAATCCGATGGCGATGTTGTGGGCGATCGGCAAAGCGAGGAAGAGCCCCTCTTCCTTGCGGTCCTCGGGAACGAAGCCGACCTTCAGCTGCTGCAAATACCGAACGCCCGCCGACGCCGGGAGCGGCATCTTCAGCGCCTTGCCGTTGATGGAAATCGTCCCGGCGAAGGGATGGTAGCGGCCAATCAGCGATCGCAGGAAGCGCTGCTGGCCCTGCCCTTCCAGCCCGGCCAGGGCGACGATCTCGCCCTTGTGCAAAGTCAGCGACAGCGGCTGCGATGTCTCGGTGATCTTGAGGTTTTCGACGCGCAGTATCTCATCGCCTACATCGCCCGTACGATCGGGAAAAAGGTCCTGGAGTTCGCGTCCGACCATCATGGCGATGAGTTCGTCGGTGGTGATCTCGGACACCGTCCTTGTGCCGACCAGTGCGCCATCCTTCAGCACCGTCACCGTGTCGCACAACTCGAAGATCTCCTCCATGCGATGCGAGATGTAGACGATGGCTTTTCCCTTGTCGCGCAGCCGGCGGATGTTGCGGTTGAGCACATCGACATCGGCCGCGTTGAGCGCCGCCGTCGGCTCATCGAGGATGAGCACGCTGGCGTCGGCCTGGATGCAATGCGCGATCTCGACGAATTGCCGCTCGGCGATCGTCAGGTTGGAAACGAGTTGCGACGGGTCGAGCGTGAGGCCGAGTTCGCCAAGCGCCCTGGCGGTCTGGCTTTTCATCGCGGGATAGTCGATCGAGCCAAACCGGGTCGTCGGCTCCCGGCCGAGAAACATGTTCTCGGCGATCGACAGATTGGGCAGCAGCGAATGCTCCTGGAAAACGGTCGAAATGCCGGCATCGAGCGCGAAGCGCGGCGACTTCAAATCTAGCTTCTCGCCGCTCATGAAGATCTCGCCGGAATCGGGCTGATGCACGCCCGCCAGAATCTTCATCAACGTCGATTTGCCGGCACCGTTCTCGCCCATCAGGGCATGGACGCTGCCCGCCTTGAGGTCGAGGGAAACGGAGTGGAGCGCCTTGCTCCCTCCGAATGCCTTCGAAATGTGGGACATCTCGACAAGATTGGTCACGAAACCCTCGAACGAACCGGATTCAACACATGGAACGGCCTGCGGGGAATGTTTGTCCACTCCCCGCCAGCCACGGCGCCGTCACTTCTTGCCGTAGTATTCCTTGAGCTTGTCTTCCGGCAATTCGCTTGGCCACCAGACATTGGCGGTCAGGTCGTCGCGATAGTATTTCTTGGCCTTGTCCTGGTCCCATCCGTCGGGATTGTAGACATAGCGCTTGTAGAGCTGCTTGCCTTCCAGAAGGGCAACGGCAGCGCGCACGCCGGCAGCGCCCTGGGCGGGACTGTATTCCGGAGAGATCGACTTGAACCCATCCGTAATCCACTGGCCGAAATAGCCATTGTTGCCCTCGCCCGAAATCGGCGGAATGGGTGTGCCGAACTGCTTGAAGACATCGACGCAGGCGCGCGTCATGTCGGCGCCGGACGACCAGATGCCGTCGACCTGCGAATTGTTCAGATAGAGCGTCTCGCACAGCTTCTTGGCCTTGTCGTACTGCCAGTCGCCATGCTCCTCGGCAATGATCTGCACATGCGTGCCCTTGAGCGATTCCAGGAGGCCGTTGTAGCGGTTGGTGTCTTCCGGATGGCCGGCCAGGCCACGCAGGACCCAGATCTTGCCGTTGTCGCCGACGGTCTTCACCAGCCAGTCGCCCATGACCTTGCCGAAGTGCTCGGCGCCGCCCTGGATTTCGGTGGTGTAGGCGTCGGAATCGATACGCCCGGTGTGAAGGATGACCGGGATGCCGGCGGCGACCGCCTTGGCGATGCTGGCATTGGCCGACGTGCTGGTCACCGGTTGAACGATGATGGCGTCGACATGCTGTGCGATCAGGTCCTCGATATCGGCCACCTGCTTCTTCTGGTCGAAGCCGGCATCGAGCAGGATGAATTTCGAGATGCGCTTGTCCTTGGCCGCGGCGTTCTCCGCCTCATGCGCCACCTGCACCGTCCATGTGTTTGCGTTGACACCGAAGTCGCTCATGCCGATGACCCAGGGCGGGTCCTTCTTGAACGCACCGGCGGCGGTCATGCGCGTGTCGTCGGGGCGCGGCGCCACGCCGTCCATCAGCTTGACGTCTTGCGCATGCGCCAGGGACGTCACGGCAAGCGTGGACGCAACGAGCATCCCCAGGCCGACGGTTTTCAGCAATCCTAACATTGAACACTCCTCCTTGTGGTTGCTCCGGCCTACAAATTCGTATGGCCACGAGACGCTCTCCCAATGCATGCCCCCGTCACAAACCGACCGATGCGCGCAATTCTCCCGCCCCCGAACACATGCGTGTCGAAGCCCAACTTCTGCTGGACGATGATGACGGTCGAGAACTCCTCCGGCCACTTTAGAAGCACAGCGAATACGCCCTGTCAATAGTTAGTCATGTTGAATGACTATTCCCTTGCTTGCCTTTCACCGCTCCTCTATCCATCATGATTGGCGCTCGCCGGCATCGGCGCGCTGTCAGTCCCGGCGGGAAAAAAAATGCGATCAGTCTTGTGCTACGGCGACTCCAACACGCACGGCCAGATCCCCGGCAAGGGGCCGCTCGAGCGCTATGGTCCGGGTGAACGCTGGCCGGGCATATTGCGTTCTCAGCTGGGCCCTGACTGGTATGTCATCGAGGAAGGATTGAGCGGCCGAACCACTGTCCATGACGACCCGATCGAGGGCGCCCACAAGAACGGCCGAACCTATCTTCGTCCTTGCCTGCAGAGCCATGCGACGCTCGACCTCGTCATCATCATGCTCGGCACCAACGATCTGAAGATCCGCTTCAACAAGCCGCCGTCGGAAGTGGCGATGGGGATCGGCTGCCTCGTCTATGACATCAAGGAGCTGGCGCCCGGTCCGGGCGGCACCACGCCCGAAATCATGATCGTGGCGCCGCCGCCGATGCAGGACGACGTCAAGGAATGGAAGTCCATCTTCGCCGGTGCGCCGGAGAAATCGCGCCTGCTCGCGCTCGAGTTCGAGGTTCTGGCGGACTCGCTCGAACTGCACTTTTTCGATGCCGGCTCGGTGGTGTCGTGCAGCGAGGCGGACGGCTTTCACATCGATGCCGAGGCGCACAGATTGCTGGGCGCCGCGCTCGCCCGCGCGGTCGATGCCATCGGCTGGAGCCGCTCGACATGAGCAACCATACCGCCGCCAGGCAACGCGCTCTTACCGACGGGGCGACCTTTGCCTGACATGAGATTCGCACCACCCAATCCCTTGCGCATCGCCGATCGTGCGAGCGGGCTGAATGCATTGAGCGTCCGCAGCTACAACGAGCGGCTAGTGCTGTCCCTGCTGCTTCAGAACGAAGGCATTTCGCGGATGGAAATCGGCGAGAAGACCGGCCTGTCGGCGCAGACGGCTTCGGTCATCGTTCGCTCGCTCGAGCAGGAGGGCCTGGTCTCGCAGGGCGAGGCGCAGCGCGGCCGCGTCGGGCCGCCGACGATCCCGCTTTCACTCAACCCGGAGGGCGCCTATGCGGTTGGCGTCGGCTTCAGCCGGCGCAGGATCGACATCGCGCTTATCGACTTTATCGGCACGGTGCGCTTCCACACGCAGTTGCCGGCGGATGAAGCCAATCCGTTTCCGCAAAGCAGCGATCTGTTCGGCGCGATCGGGCAAGCCATGACCAGCCTGCCGGTCGAGGCGCGCAGCCGGGTTGCCGGCATCGGCCTGGCGGTTCCCGACGATGTCGACACGATGGCTGCAACCCGCAACGGATCGAGCACCTCGCTCAAGGCCTTGCAGGCTGAAATCGAGGAACAGATCAAGCTGCCGGTTTTCGTGCAGAACGACATCACCGCTGCGGCCGGCGGCGAGAGCATGTTCGGCGTCGCAAAGCCGCTCAACGATTATCTGTTCTTCTATCTCGGAGCACGGCTGCAGAGCAGGCTCATCCTCAACCACCAGATCTACAAGGGAAACTCCAGCGCCAGCTTCGATCACGGCCTGATGCGCCTGGAGAGCGAACTGGCCATGCGCGGGCGCCCGTCCGAAATCATCTGGAGCAGCAGCCCTGAGTGGCCCGATCTGGGCGAGGCCTACAGCGCATGGCTGGGCGAGTGTTCCGACCGCTTGAAAGCGTCGATCTCCGCGCTGACCCAGTTTGTCGAGTTCAGGACGGTCGTCCTGTCCAGCTATGCGCCGCAAAAGATTGCCGAGGCCTTGTGCGACGACATCGGCCGGGAATTCCCCGGCATCGAAGCGCTGCCGGCGCGCGTCACCATCAGCCCGAAGGCCGTCGGCGCGGCAAGCCTGCCATTCAGTTCGCGCTTCATGATCCAGTGATCGAGCTGAACCGGGTTGCCGGTCGGCCGATCATGCCCCTCTGCAGGTCCATCGATGATTTTCAGGTGACCAGGCGAATCCGCTTGCCAGGACGCCCCACTTAATAGCATGTTAAGTGAACCCTGAGATCGCCATGAAAATCGCTGCGGATCACGCACTCAACGACAATGCCGCGACCAGCGCCGAAGCGCGCCGCTCGACGGTATTGGGCGATCGGATCAAGGCCTATCGCACGACGCGGCGCCTGACGCTGCGCCAGCTCGGCGACATGATCGGCACCACCGCCAGTTTCCTGAGCCAGCTCGAGCGCGGCCTTTCCGGCGCCAACACCAGCACGCTGATGCTGATTGCCAATGCACTCGGCATCAGCCTCGCCGATCTTTTCGACGAATGCGAAGTGTCGCCGCACGCGGTGCTGACACGCAGCGAGCGGCCGGCGCTGCCGACCAGCGAAGGCTACCGCAAGACGCTGCTGTCGCGCCGGCCGATCCGCGAGATGGAAGTCTATTGCGGCGAGTTCGCCGTCGGCGGCTCGACCGGCGACGTGCCCTACACGCACGGCAACGCGAGCGAGATGTTCCTCGTGCTGCGCGGACGCGTGCAACTGACGCTCGGCGAGGAGAGCTTCACCCTCGAAGAGGGCGATAGCATCGAATATTCGACCTCGACGCCCCACCGGACGATCAATGTCGGCGATACGGTGGCCGAAGTGCTGTGGATCATTGCGCCGCCGACCAGCGGCGCCGTCGACCTCGACCAATATGTAGCCCGGAAAACGCTCGCGCCCGGCCTACCAAAATCAAACAGCGAGCCATCGGAGGGTTAGAAAATGGGAAGCAGATCAAGATTGGCCGGGTTCGTCGGCGCCGCCGCACTGGCCTTGCTTGCGGCCGCCGCTCACGCGCAGAACGCGCCGCCGGCCGGGACCGTGGTGGACGGCTCGCTGAAGGGAAAGACGCTGACCTTCGTCTCCTATGGCGGCATCTACCAGGACGGCCAGGTCGCCGCCCTCAAGGAATTCGTCGACAAGAGCGGCGTCAAGCTTTTGAACGATGGGCCGACCGAAATCGCCAAGCTTCAGGCGCAGGTCGAATCAGGCAATGTGACCTGGGATGTCGTCGATACGGACGATTTTCCGCCCTTCGTGCATTGCGGAAAACTGTTCCAGAAGCTGGATTTGACCAAGCTCGACATCTCGCACATCCCGCCCGGACAGGTCGGCGAGTGCAGCGTGCCGGCGATGAACTACGGCATGGTCCTGATGTACAAGAACGACACGTACAAGGACAATCCGCCGAAGGACTGGAAGGACTTCTTCGACACCGCGAAATTTCCCGGCACCCGCGCCATCGACGGCAGCGGCAGCCCGCTCGGCGGCCTGATCGAACAGGCCATCCTGGCAGACGGCGGCAAGGTCGACGCCATGACGCCGGCCGACATCGACAAGGGCATCGCCAAGATCAAGGCGATCGGTCCCGACACGATCTTCTGGAAGACGGGCGCAGAATCCCAGCAGCTCGCCGAATCCGGCGAGGCCGACATGATCATCATGTGGACCGGCCGCGCCATGACGGCGGTCAAGAATGGCGCTGCCTATACGCCGGTTTGGAAGGACTGGCTGGTCGTCATGGATCAGCTGACCATCCCGGTCGGCGCCAAGGACACCGACGCTTCCTACGCGCTGATCAACGCCTATCTCGGCAAGAAGTCGCAGGAGATCCTGACCGAGCAGACCTCCTACTCGCCGATCAACAACGAGGCACAGCCGAAGGTCGACGCATCCGTCGCCGCCTTTCTGACCAACACGCCGGACCACGCCAAGCTCGGCTATCAGCAGAACATCAAGTTCTGGGTCGCCAACTTCGCCGCCGCGTCCGACAAGTGGACAGCGCTGATGGCCGGCAACTGAGCCGGCTACCGCTGAGGTGACGGCGTGAGCCAGACATCGCATACGCCGACGGCCGGGGGTGATCATCCTCGGCCGCCAGGTGCCGTGCGGGCGCCGCAGCGGCGCCCGCACCTTGCTGCCTATCCTTCGCTGCTGGCGATGCCCGCCTTGGCTTTGCTCATCGCCGCGATGGGCTATCCCTTGCTGACCGTCACGCTGCGCAGCTTCTCGGACCCATCTTGGGGCTTGCAGAACTATGTCTGGTTCTTTTCCACCCCGGTGAACGTCACCGTCCTGTGGCGCACCTTTTCCATCGCAGCCTGGGTCACCATCGTTTGCGTCATCGCCGCCTACCCCTATGCCTATCTCATGACGGCGGTCGGACCGCGCCTGCGGCTGGTCCTCATCCTGTGCGTTTTGGTGCCGTTCTGGGTCAGCGGCGTGGTGCGCACCCTGGCCTGGGTCATCCTGCTGCAGGATTCCGGCATCATCAATTCGGTCATCAGGCTGCTCGGCTTTGACGGCGTGAAGCTGATCCGCACGCAGACCGGCGTCGTCATCGGCATGGCGCAGGTGCTGCTGCCGTTCATGATCCTGCCGCTCTATTCGGTCATGCGCGGCATCGATCTGCGCCTCGTGCAGGCGGCGCGCAGCCTTGGTGCGCGCCCGGCACGCGCCTTCCTGCAAATCTATCTGCCGCTGTCGCTGCCCGGCGTTTTCGCCGGCGCCATCATCGTCTTCATCCTGTCGCTCGGCTTCTACATCACGCCTGCCCTGCTCGGCGGCCCGCGCAGCACCATGCTGTCGACGCTGGTGCAGAGCCAGGTGCTCAGCCTGCTCAACTGGGGCCGCGGCGGCGCCATGGGCGTCGTGCTGCTGGTCGCGACCTTCGTGCTTCTGGCGCTCGCCGCCCCGCTGATGCGCCAGCGCCACAAGCAGGCGTCCAGATCATGAGACTGGCACCATCCCGCCTTCTGCTCGGTCTGTTCTGCCTGCTGGTCGCCGTCTGGCTGGTGATGCCGACGCTGGTCATCATCCCGATGTCATTCAACGAGAAGAAGTCGCTCGCTTTCCCGCCGTCCGGTTTCTCCTGGCAATGGTACGAGAATTTCTTCACCAACCCCGATTGGCTGTCGAGCTTCTTCAATTCGCTGAGGGTCGCGGGCCTCGTCGCCGTCGCCGCCACGCTGATCGGCACGCTGGCGTCGCTCGGCCTCAGCCGCATGAAACATTCCGGCGCCGGCCTGCTGCGCGCCATCCTGATCACGCCGATGATCGTGCCCGGCGTGGTGCTGGCCATCGGCATCTACGCCGTCTATCTCGACTACCAGCTCGTCGGCACCACCACCGGCTTCGTCATCGCACATACGATGCTGGCGATCCCCTTCGTCATCATCGCCGTGTCGGCAAGCCTCGAAGTCTTCGACGCGCGGCTGGAGACGGCGGCGGCAAGCCTCGGCGCCAACCGCTTCACCACGTTCCGCACCGTGACCTTGCCGCTGATCGCGCCCGGCATCCTGTCCGGGCTTTTGTTTGCCTTCGTCACCTCCTTCGATGAGATCATCGTCGCGCTGTTCATCACCAGTCCCTACCTGAAGACCTTGCCGGTGCAGATCTTCACCAGCATCACCCGCGACGCCGATCCGACGGTGACGGCCGTCGGAACCATCATCTTCATTGCCACGACGCTGATCATCAGCGCCGGGCTGATCATCAGCTCGAAATCGACGAGGAGTTGAGATGACTGCGAGGAAACGCGGCGCGGCCATCGACATCAAGGGCGCAACCAAGCGCTACGGCAATTTCACCGCACTCGACGATGTCAGCCTGCATATCGAGCCGGGCGAGTTCATGACGCTGCTCGGCCCCAGCGGCTCGGGCAAGACCACGACGCTCAACGTCGTGGCGGGCTTCACCGACCTCACCTCCGGCGACCTCGCCGTTGGCGGCAAAAGCATCGTCGCCCTGCCGGCGCACAAGCGCAACATCGGCGTTGTCTTCCAGCACTACGCGCTGTTTCCGCATATGACGGTCGGCAAGAACGTCGCCTATCCCCTCACCTTGCGCGGCATGGACAAGCAGGCGCGCGACCGTCTCGTCGTGCGCGCGCTGGACATGGTCAAGATGGCCGACTTCGCGCATCGCTATCCCTCCGAACTTTCCGGCGGCCAGCAGCAGCGCGTGGCGCTGGCGCGCGCCATCGTCTTCGATCCGCCGCTGCTGTTGATGGACGAACCGCTCGGCGCGCTCGACAAGAAACTGCGCGAATGGCTGCAGCTGGAGATCAAGCGCATCCACCGCGAACTCGGCACCACCTTCGTCTATGTGACGCACGACCAGGAAGAAGCGCTGGTCCTGTCCGACCGCATCGCCGTCTTCAATCAGGGCCGCATCGAACAGGTCGGAACCGGCCGCCAGCTCTACGACGAGCCGACGACCCTGTTCGTGGCCAAGTTCATCGGCGAATCGACCAGTTTGCGTGGCACCGCCCTGACGTCCGGAAACGAAACCAGCCTGACGATCGCCGGCCAGAAGATCGTGGCCAACGGCAAGCTCGCCAGCGGCAGCAAACCGGTGGTCCTGCTGCGGCCGGAGAAGCTTTCGCTTGCCGGCACCAACACGCCTCCCGCCGCCGGGCAGAACAGCCTCACCGGTCAAGTCAGCGAGGCGATCTATCTGGGCTCCGGCTCGAAATACCAGGTGACGTTGCGCGACGGCTCGGTCGCCATCGTACGCGCGTCGCTGGAAGCCACACCGTTCTCGATTGGTGACACGGTCGATCTGCGCTGGTCGGTCGTCGATGCAAAACTTCTTGCCGACGACGACCGCGCCGACATGACGATGACCTGATCGCTCTTTCCCCGCAGGATTTTTAGACATGGACGCCAAAGTCAACGGCAACGTCTCGTTCTGGTATGCCGACATCGGCCTGCCGCCCTATCGCGCGCCGCTTCCGGGCGATCTCGAAGCCGATGTCTGCATCGTCGGCGCCGGCTACACCGGCCTGTGGACCGCTTATTACCTGAAGAAGGCCGATCCATCGATCCGCATCGCCATCGTCGAGCGGGAGTTCGCCGGCTTCGGCGCGTCGGGCCGCAATGGCGGCTGGCTGTCCGGCGGCTTCAGCTGGTCGCGCGAGAAATATCTGCAGACCTCGACGCGCGGCGCTGTCATCGACATGGAAACGGCCATGCATGGCACGGTCGACGAAGTGATCAAGGTGACCGAAGCCGAAGGCATTGATGCCGACATCCGCCGCGTCGACAATCTGACGGTGGCGACCAACCCGCCGCAGCTCGAACGGATCAACGCCGCCTATGCCGATGCGATCGGCTGGAGCGTGCCGAGCGAGCGTGTCAGCCTGATCGGCCAGGCAGAGGCCAAGGCCCGCATCAACATCAGGAATGTGCTTGGCGGTTATATCCACCACGGCACCGCGCGTGTGCAGCCGGCCAAGCTGGTGCGCGGCCTGTCCGAAGCCGTCGAGCGGCTCGGTGTGCCGATCTACGAGCAGACCACCGTGACCGGCATCGAGAAGGGCAAGGTCACGACGAACCGCGGCACCGTGCGCGCGCCGATCATCATCCGTGCCACGGAAGGGTTCACGGCCGGCATACCAGGCAATGAACGGCTCTGGCTGCCGCTCAACAGCGCGCAGATCATCACCGAGCCGCTGCCGCAATCACTGTGGGACGAGATCGGCTGGGAGGGCCATGAGCTTCTGGGCGACTCCGCGCACGCCTATTGCTATGCGCAGCGCACCAGGGAAGGCCGCATCACCATGGGCGGACGCGGCGTACCCTATCGTTACGGCTCGCAAACGGATGTGCGCGGCCAAACGCAGCAGGCCACGATCGAAAGCCTGCACGCGATCCTCACCCGGCTGCTGCCGCAGACAGCCAGGCTTCGCATCGACCACGCCTGGTGCGGCGTGCTGGGCGTGCCGCGCGACTGGTGCACGACGGCAGGGCTCGATCCGCAAACCGGCATCGGCTGGGCCGGCGGTTATGTCGGGCTCGGCGTCTCGAGTTCCAATCTTTCGGGCCGCACGCTGCGCGACCTTATCCTGCGCCGCGACACCGAACTGACCCGCCTGCCCTGGGTCAACCGAAAGGTCAGCAAATGGGAGCCCGAGCCGATGCGCTGGCTCGGCGTCCACTCGATGTATCAGCTCTATCGCGTCGCCGATGAGCGCGAGGAAGCCGGCCTCCAGCACACGTCGAAACTGGCCGCGATCGCCGACCGCATCACAGGACATTGAGAGACTGCCATGACCGACTTCCAGACCTTCGCCCACCTCGCCTCCATCGACCTCGGCGAGGCTGAGCCCAAGCCGACCTCGATCAGCGGCGATCAGTTCGAAGCCTCGACGACGCTGTGGACCTCGCCGGATGGCGCACTGGAAGTCGGCGTCTGGGAGTGCACGCCGGGCCGCTTCACGGCCTCGCGCGAAACCAATTCCGAAACCTGCCACATCGTGTCAGGCCGGGTCTCGCTGCATGGTCCCGATGGCCGCAGCGAGGACGTTGGTCCGGGCGAAATGCTGGTGCTGCCGAAAGGCTGGAAAGGCGAATGGACGATCCACGAGAAGACGCGGAAGCTCTACATCCTGCACTTCGAAGCGTGAGCCGGCTGGAACAGCCGCTACTCGTCGTCTGAACGATCACCCCCGGTAACGATCGGCTTGCCTTCTATCACACGCCGCAAGGCGTCGTTGATGCGGTCCTGCCAGCCGGGTCCATCCTCCTGGAAATGGTCCAGCACGGCGCGGTCGATTCGGATCGAAACAAGCTCCCTGACGCCTGGAGCGGCCGTGGGCTCTCGGACCGGGGCAGCCGGCTTCTTCACCGGCTTGAAAGCCGCCTCGGCGGCCGCCATCGGATTTGTCGGTCGGCGCGGAGGATTTGCCATTGGATGACCCTGACTGAGGATGATTCGTGCGCGACGTAGCACGCCTGAGCCACCATAGCCCAACCAGCACCGTCGCGCAGGCCCCTTTGGTCATGACAATCACTCGGCCGCCTGGAGGCTCTGTGCGTCGATGATGACCCTGATCTCGGCACGGCAGGAGCCGCAATTCGTGCCGGCATGCAGGGCCGTGCCGATTGCCGCGACACTGCCGCAGCCGCGGCGTACCGCTTCCGCGATCTGGTTGGCGCCGACGCCGAAACAGGAGCAGACGATGGCGCCGCGATCGACGTCGACCCCGCCCGGCCGCCCGGCCACGATCGCCAGCCTGTCGCGCCGGTCGACATGATCGACACTCAACTGTTCCGCCGCCCAGCCGCGCGACACGGCGACCGGGCCGGGCGCGACGAACAAGGCCCCGGACAGTTGGTCGCCGTCGAAGGCGGCGATGCGATGCTGGCCGGCGTCGCGGTCATGATAGGCGAGGATTTCGGCGCCCACTGGCGCGCCGAACAGTGATCCGGCAAAGCCGGCCCAGTCGATGTCGTCTTCGGCAAAGGCAAGTTCGACCCGCCAGCCGCCCTTGCATTTGGCCACGGCCCAGTAGGCCGCGGTATCGGGCTCAGGCCTGCGCCGCGTCACCGCGAAGCCGAAGGCCTTGGCCGCGAATTTCTCGATACGGGCGGCGACATGTTTCAGCGCCGGCTGACCGGAAATGGGATCGGTCAGCGGCGCGGTCAGCGTGTCGAGCCGGCCCTTTGCCGAGAACTGATCGGTCCAGTGCATCGGCGCAAACAGGCTGCCCTGGCGCTGGCGCGCCGTCACCAGCGCGCGCACCAGCACATCACCGCGCGGGCTGGAAACGCGCGCTATGTCGGCGTCACCGATGCCGAAGCGCTGCGCATCCGCCGGGTGGATCTCGACGAAGGGCTCGGCGATATGCTGCGACAAACGCGGGCTTTTCCCCGTCCGCGTCATGGTGTGCCAATGGTCGCGGATCCGGCCGGTGTTGAGGATCAGCGGATAATCGGGGCTGGTGCGGATTTCCGTGGTGGGACGGATGGCGATGAAGCGCGCCTTGCGGTCGGGTGTGAAGAAGTTGCCGTTGGCGAAGAAGCGAACCTGGAGCCCAGTCGTGCCGACCCCTTCTGGCCAACCTCCAGCTTGAGCGCCCCCCTCTGGCCTGCCGGCCATCTCCCCCTCAAGGGGGGAGATTGGCAGCTTCGCCGACTGCTTTCGCTTTGCGACGTTGTGAATTGGCGAGGACGGCCATGACAGCCGATCTCCCCCCTTGAGGGGGAGATGGCCGGCAGGCCAGAGGGGGGCGCCTTGGCTCGGCGCTGGCCATTGGAACGGCTCAAGCGCCTCATATCCCTCCGCATCAACCTCGGCATAAGCCCCGATGTCGAAATCCCGCGCACCATCATTCTCGAACCCGGACAGCGCGGCATGCTCGGCAAACACCTCCGCCGGCGACGCGTAGGAAAACGCCTCACCAAACCCCATCCGTTTGCCCACCTCGGCAATAATCCGCCAGTCAGGCAGCGCATCTCCGGGCACGCGCAAAAACGCGCGCTGGCGCGACACACGGCGTTCGGAATTGGTGACGGTGCCATCCTTCTCGCCCCATGCGGCGGCGGGCAGCCGGACAGGGGCGTGGCGGACGGTATCGGTCCGGGCCAGCACGTCCGACACCACCACGAACGGGCACGCCTTGATCGCCGCTTCGACGGCATGGGCGTCCGGCATCGAATCGACCGGGTTGGTGGCCATGATCCACAGCGCTTTGATGTGCCCGTCGGCAACCGCCTTGAACATCTCGACTGCCTTCAGGCCGGGCTTTCCGGCAACGGCCGGCGCGTTCCAGAAGCGCTGCACGCGGTCGCGATGATCGGGGTTTTCGATCTCCATATGGGCGGCCAGCATGTTGGCCATGCCGCCGACCTCGCGCCCGCCCATGGCGTTGGGCTGGCCGGTCACCGAAAACGGCCCTGCCCCTGGCTTGCCGATGCGGCCGGTGGCGAGATGACAGTTGATGATGGCGTTGACCTTGTCGGTGCCCGAAGACGACTGGTTCACCCCCTGGCTGTAGACGGTTACCGTCTTGGAGGTCGCCGCGAACAGGCTGTAGAACCGGCCAAGCTCGTCCTCGCTCAGGCCCGTGGCAACGGCGAGGCCGGCCAGGTCCAGCGCCGAGGCGGCGAAAAGCGCTTGCCCGAAGCCCGTCGTGTGCGTCGTGATATAGGTGCGGTCGAGCGCATTGTGCTGGCCGAGATAGGCGAGCAGGCCAGTGAACAAAGCGACGTCGCCATCGGGCGCGATCGCCAGATGCATATCGGCAATGTCAGCGGTCATGGTGCGACGCGGGTCGACCAGCACGATCTTCATCTCCGGCCGCTTTTCCCGGGCCGCGGCGATGCGCTGGTAGAGCACCGGATGGCACCAGGCGAGATTGGAGCCGACCAGCACGATCAGGTCGGCAAGCTCCAGATCATCATAGGTTCCGGGCACGGTGTCGGAGCCGAAAGCGCGGCGGTGGCCGGCGACCGAAGAGGCCATGCACAGGCGCGAATTGGTGTCGATGTTGGCGGAGCCGACAAAGCCCTTCATCAGCTTGTTGGCGACGTAGTAGTCCTCGGTCAGCAACTGGCCGGAGACATAGAAGGCGACCGCATCGGGCCCGTGCTCGGCGATGGTTTGCGAGAAGGTTGAGGCGACGAGGTCGAGCGCCTCGTCCCAGCCGGCGCGGCGGCCGTGGATCTCCGGATGAAGCAGCCTGCCGTCGAGATCGATGGTCTCGGCCAGTGCCGAGCCCTTGGAGCAGAGCCGGCCGAAATTGGCCGGGTGGTCGGGGTCGCCGCGCACGGACACTTGCCCGTCCGCGGCGACCTTCGCCAGCACGCCGCAGCCCACCCCGCAATAGGGGCAGGTGGTCCTCACCTCGCGCGCTTCATCGATCTCCATGGGGTCAGGCCGCGCGGCTGGCCAGCGCTTCCAGCGCAATGAACAGATGCTCGCCTTCGATCCGCACCGGAATGGTGCGCACCGCGCCCTCGTCGGCGCCGAGCGCCTTGCCCGTTTCCAGCGAAATCACCCAATTGTGCAAGGGACAGGTCACCGCCGTGCCGTGCACGATGCCCTGGCTGAGCGGTCCGCCTCTGTGCGGGCAACGATCGTCGATGGCGTAGACCTGATCGTCCTGGGTGCGGAAGACCGCGATTTTTCCTTCCGGCGTGGCGACGCAGCGCGCGCCGCGGCGAGGGATGTCGGAGAGAGAGCCTATCGATATCCAGTTCATCACGCTCACTCCGCCGCCTGCGCAAAACCGACCGAGGCCATTGGCCGGAATTCGTGCTTGTCCTTGCCGGAAACGCGTTCGGACCACGGGTCGACCTGGGCGAATTTCTGGCTGAAGACGAAGCGCTCGTAATAGGCCTTGCGCTTGTCGCCATCGTCCATGATCTGGCGCTTGATCTCGGGGATGCCGATGCGCTTGGCCCATTTGTAGATGCGCTCGAGGTAGCGGCCCTGCTCGCGGTACATCTGCGTCAGCGCCACGATATGCTCCAGCGCCTCGTCCTCGGTTCTGACCAGGCCGAGTACTTCGGTGCCCTTGATGTCGAGGCCGGCCGCGCCGGCAAAATGGATCTCGTAGCCGGAGTCGACGCAGATGACGCCGACATCCTTGCAGGTCGCCTCGGCGCAATTCCTGGGGCAACCCGACACCGCCATCTTGACCTTGGCCGGCGTCCACGAGCCCCACATGAATTTTTCGATGCGGATGCCGAGGCCCGTCGAATCCTGCGTGCCGAAGCGGCACCAGTCCGAGCCGACGCAGGTCTTCACCGTGCGCAACCCCTTGGCATAGGCGTGGCCGGAGACGAAGCCGGCCTGGCCGAGATCGGCCCACACCGCCGGCAGGTCTTCCTTGCGGATGCCGAGCATGTCGATGCGCTGGCCGCCGGTGACCTTGACCATCGGGATTTCAAACTTGTCGACAACGTCGGCGATGGCGCGCAGTTCAGCGGCATTGGTCACCCCGCCCCACATGCGCGGCACCACCGAATAGGTGCCATCCTTCTGGATGTTGGCGTGGACGCGCTCGTTGATGAAGCGCGACTGGTAGTCGTCGGCGTAGTCGTTCGGCCAATCGCAGACGAGATAGTAATTGAGCGCCGGCCGGCATTTGGCGCAGCCGCAGGAGGTCGTCCATTCCAGTTCCTGCATGACGGCGGGAATGGTCTTCAGGCGCTTGGCGATGATCAGCCGGCGGACGTCGTCATGGCCGAGCGTCGTGCAGCCGCACATCGGCTGCACCGCCGCTGGATTGTATTTGTCGCCGATGGTCAGCACCATCAGCTTCTCGACCAGCCCGGTGCAGGAGCCGCAGGAGGCCGACGCCTTGGTGTGGGCGCGCACGTCGTCGAGCGAGGTCAGGCCCTTGGCCGTGATCGCGCCGGCGATCTTCCCCTTGCAAACGCCGTTGCAGCCGCAGATCTCCGCATCATCCGGCAAGGCTGCAACGGCCGCCATAGGGTCCAGCGGGGCACCCCCCTGGTAGGACTGGCCGAAGATGAGCGTATCGCGCATCTCGGATATGTCGGTCTGCTTTTTCTTGAGATCGTTGAACCAGGCGCCGTCGGCCGTCTCGCCATAGAGCACGGTGCCGATGATGCGGTCGTCCTTCAGCACCAGCCGCTTGTAGACGCCGGCCGAAGCATCGCGCAGCACGATCTCCTGGCGGTCGTCACCATCGGCGAAGTCTCCGAGCGAGAACAGTTCGATGCCGGTGACCTTGAGCTTGGTCGGCGTGTCCATATGGACGAAGGCAGCAGCCTCGTCGCCGGCAAGCTGGCTGGCTGCAACGCGCGCCATCTCGTAGAGCGGCGCGACGAGGCCATAGACCTGGCCGTTGACCTCGGCACATTCGCCGAGCGCGTAGATGTCGGGATCGTTGCTGCGCATGCCGGCATCGACGACGATGCCCCTGTTAACGGCGATGCCGGCCTGTTTGGCCAGCGCCGAATTCGGCCGGATGCCGACAGCCATCACCACCAGCGTCGCAGGGATGACGGTACCGTCGGCAAGTTCCACCTGCCCGACCTTGCCGTTGCCTGTGATCGCCTGGGTGTTGGCCCTGGTGATGACCTTGATGCCGCGCTGCTCCACCGCGCGCTGCAAGAGATAGCCGGCGGCCGGATCGAGCTGGCGCTCCATCAAGGTCGGCATGACATGCAGCACGGTGACGTCCATGCCTTGCGCGTTGAGGCCCGCCGCCGCTTCCAGACCCAGCAGGCCGCCGCCGATGACCACCGCCTTCGCCCGCGACTGGGCAGCGAGCATCATCGCCTGCACGTCATCGAGATCGCGATAGGTCAGCACCCCCGGCAGGTCATGGCCCGGCACCGGAATGATGAACGGTACCGAGCCGGTGGCGATGACGAGCTTGTCGTAGGGTTCGGTGACGCCATGATCGGAGGTGACGGTCTTCGCCGTCCGGTCGATGGCAACGATCTTGTGGCCCTTGTAGAGGGTGATGTTGTTGGCGATGTACCAGCCGTCGCCATGGATGATGATCTCCTCATAGGCCTTCTCGCCCGACAGCACCGGCGACAGCATGATGCGGTCGTAATTGACGCGCGGCTCGGCGTTGAAGATGGTGACGGTGTAGCGGCCCGGAGCCTGTTCCAGCAGATGCTCCAGCATGCGCCCGGGGGCCATGCCATTGCCGATGATGACAAGTCTTTCGCTCATGGTGCTACTCCGCGGCTTCGACGAAGCGGTGGCGTTCGTAGAGGAACTTCAGAACCGCCTCGCGGCAGCGCAGGAAGGTCCGGTCGGAAGAGAGTTCGACGCGCCGGCGCGGCCGCGCCAGCGGCACGGCAAGCACTTCGCCGATGGTCGCCGCCGGGCCATTGGTCATCATGACGATGCGGTCGGAGAGCAGCACCGCCTCGTCGACGTCATGGGTGATCATGATCGTCGTTGAGCCGAGCCTGGAATGGATGTCCATCACCGCGTCCTGCAGATGGGCCCGCGTCAGCGCATCGAGCGCGCCGAACGGCTCGTCGAGCAGCAGGATCTTCGGCTCCATCGCCAGCGCCCGGGCGATGCCGACGCGCTGCTTCATGCCCCCGGAGATTTCCGCCGGGCGCTTGTCCTTGGCATGCGCCATCTGCACGAGGTCGAGATTGCGCATGATCCAGTCATGCCGCTCGACTTTGCTCTTCGAACGGCCGAAGACCTTCGACACCGCCAGGTTGATGTTTTCGTAGACGGTCAGCCACGGCAGCAGCGAGTGGTTCTGGAACACCACGGCGCGTTCCGGTCCAGGGCTGTCGACCTCCTTGTCCTCGAGCAGCACGGCGCCGGCCGACACCTTGGTCAGCCCGGCGATCAGATTGAGCAGGGTCGACTTGCCGCAGCCGGAATGGCCGATGATGGAGACGAATTCGCCCTTGTCGATGGTCAGCCTGATGTCCTTCAACACCTCGCTGACCTGGGCACCACGCGTGAAGGATTTGTCGATATGGTCGAGCTTCAGATAGGCCGTCATCGCCCCTCTCCTCACTTTGCCGTTGTGCCGCGGGTGACGAAGGCGCCGACCGCCGCGACCAGCCGGTCGAGGCAGAAGCCGGTGACGCCGATATAGGCGAGCGCGACGATGATGTCGGGCAGCCGCGACGAGTTCCACGCATCCCAGATGAAGAAGCCGATGCCGACGCCGCCAGTCAGCATTTCGGCGGCGACGATGGCGAGCCAGGACAGGCCGATGCCGATCCTCAAGCCGGTGAAGATGTAAGGCGCGGCGGCCGGCACCATGATCTTGACGCAGAATTCGAACTGGTTGAGCCGCAGGATGCGCGAGACGTTGCGGTAGTCCTCGGGAATGTTGCGCACGCCGACCGCGGTGTTGATGATGATTGGCCAGATCGAGGTGATGAAGATGACGAAGATCGCCGACGGGCTGGAATCACGGAACGCCGCCAGCGACAGCGGCAGCCAGGCCAGCGGCGGCACCGTGCGCAGGATCTGGAACACCGGGTCGAGGCCGCGCATCGCCCAGATCGACTGGCCGACCAGCGCACCGAGCGCGACGCCGACGACCGCCGCCAGGCCGAAGCCGACGGCGACGCGCTGCAGCGAGATCAGCACGCGCCAGGCCAGACCTATATCCTGCGGGCCATTGTCGAAGAACGGATGCGCTATCAGGTCGTAGGCCTCTTTCCACACCTGGGTCGGCGGCGGCAGGCTCGATGTCGGCGACGAACAGGCGATCTGCCAGACGACCAGCATCAGCGCGATGACGATGATGGGCGGCACCAGCGCGCTCGCCAGTTTGCCGGCGATGGCGAGCGGCTCGAAGCGGCGCCGTGCCTTGGCAGTGAAGGCGATGACCTCCGCCGGCTTGGCGGGAAAGGCCTTCACCTTGGTGTCCTCGATAGTCTGGATCGACATGTCTGGGGAAAACTCCTTGGGGGCAGGTAGTGATCGCAAGCGGCGCATGCACCGCTTGCGATCAGGCTACGCCGATGCCTTGATCTTCAGGCTGTCGAGATAGGCGGACGGGTTGGCCGGATCGAAAATCTTGCCGTCGAAGAAGGTCTCGACGCCGCGCGACGACGACGCCGGAACGTCGGCTGCCGCGACGCCGAGGTCCTTGGCCGCCTCGCGCCACAGATCCTCGCGGTTGACCTGGTCGACCAGCGCGTTGATGTCGGTGGTCGGCGCGAACTTGCCCCAGCGGATATTCTCGGCAAGGAACCACGCATCATGGCTCTTGAACGGATAGGAGACGCCGCCCTTCCAGAACTTCATGGAGAGATCGGTGCCGTTGGCGACGCGGCCATTGCCATAGTTGATGTCGCCCTTGAGACGGCCGATGATGTCGGCGACGGGCACGTTCATCCATTGCCGCTTGCCGATGATGGCGGCCATCTCGTCCTTGTTCTCGGTGGCCTCGCACCATTGCTGGGCTTCCATGACGGCCATCAGGATCGCCTTGGTGGCCTTCGGATATTTCTCGATGAATTCGGCGCGCAGGCCGAGCGCCTTTTCGGGATGGCCCTTCCACAATTCGCCTGTCGTGGCGGCGGTGAAGCCGATGCCCTGATGGACGAGTTGCTCGTTCCACGGCTCGCCGACGCAGAACACGTCCATATTGCCGACCTTCATGTTGGCCACCATCTGCGGCGGCGGCACGACAATGGTCGAGACGTCCTTGTCGGGATCGATGCCGCCGGCGGCCAGCCAATAGCGCAGCCACAGATCATGCGTACCGCCCGGGAAGGTCATGGCGGCCTTGATTTCCTTGCCGGTCGCCTTCTTGGCAGCGAAGGCGTCTTTCAGCTTCGAGGCGTCGAGGCCGACACCGGTGCCGGCATATTCCTGGGCGACCGAAATGCCCTGGCAGTCGTAGTTGAGCCGAGCCACGATCGCCATCGGCATCGGCTGGTTGTTCTGCGTCACCTTGCCGGTGTGCATGAGGTAAGGCAGCGGTGTCAGGATATGAGCGCCGTCGATGCCGTTGGCCGCGCCGCCGAGCATCAGATTGTCGCGTGTCGCACCCCAGGAGGCCTGCTTGAGCACCTCGACATCGGGCATGCCGAACTTGGCGAACAGCCCCTTCTCCTTGGCGATCATCAGCGGGGCCGCATCGGTGAGGGCAATGAAGCCGAGCTTGGCGCCGGTGACCTCCGGAGTGGCGGTCGCGGCATAGGCGCCGGAAGGGAAGAGCTTGCGGGCCGCCACGAACAGGCCGGCCGTCATCGCGCTGCTGACCAGAAAATCGCGGCGCGTCATGTCTTTGAGGGTCGTTCCAGTCCTGATCCGTTTCGTCATCGTCGTCTCCGGTTGGGCGCGGCTTGGGATCCGCGTCGTCGATTGCGTGTTGATCAAAACAAAAAAGCCGCCAGCCAGGTCTTCGCGTCCGGGTGACCGGGAGCGCGCTTTAACCTGAGCGGCAGCTTTGCCTGTGGCGCCCGCCATTGGACGCCCGTTCCGTGACCCGCGAAGGGCCTGTCTATTTCAAAGCAGGAACCGTGCCAGTTTTGAGAGAGGTGAAAAAGGCCAATGAAATCAGCAGCCCGCGCTGATCGCCGGCGCATCGAACCCTATGGCCGGCAGGCCAAAGATTGTTCATTAGGGCAATCGCGCGCACAATTTTTGTGCAATGCACAAGGATGGCGCGGAAATGATCAGGCCTGAATCTCGGCAGATTTCTGGCCGGTAATGTACGCATCGATCTCGTCAGGATCGAAGATCTGACCGTCGAAGAAACCGTCCGGACCGAGCACAAGGCCGGCGCCTGTCGCGCCGACCGCGGTGGCAATTTGGAGCGCACCCTCGACTTTCGAATTGGCGCCGGGAAGCGCGACGCCGAGCGGCTTCAGCGCCGAACGGTAGAGGTCGGGACGGTAGCAGTCGCGGGCGATGGCAAGGCTTTCAGGCGTGTGCGCCACGTGCCCCCAGCGCACCATCTGCGTGTAGAACCACAGCGCATGGCTCTTCCACGGAAAGTTCGCCGCCTTATCGAAGGGGAGGAAGAAGTCGTCGATGGTCCGCTCCGAACCGCCGCCCAGTTGGAGATGGCCGGTCAGGATCGGCATCTGCACGGTCGGCGGCAGGCCGAGGAAGCCGGCCTGCGCCATCACCCCGGCCAGTTCGCCATGGTTGGCCGGATCCTGGCACCAGCGCGCCGAGTGATGCAGCGCGCGCAGCAGCGCCGCCAAGGCCTCGGGGTTTTCGTCTGCCCAAGCCTTGCGCACGCCGATCACCTTCTCCGGGCTGTTGCGCCATATCCGCGCCTTGACGGTGACGATGTGGCCGGTGCCGGCGGCCACCGCAGCGCTGTTCCAGGGTTCGCCGACGCAGTAGCCGTCGATACGGCCGGCGGCCAGCGCATCGGCCATGAAGGGCGGCGGTACGATGACGATCTCAATCTCTTGGCTCGGATCGATGCCGCAGGCGGCGAGCCAATAGCGCAATTCGTAATTGTGCCCGGAATGCGGATGCACCACGGCAAAGCGCAGCGGATCGCCACCGGCCGCAGCGCGCTCGCGAATGAGCGCGCCAAGTGCGGCACCGGCGCGCGCCGGGTCTAGGTCGGCCTCGGCGCCGTGTGCCGCCATACCGGCCCAAACGGCATTGGAGATGGTGACGCAATTGCCGCCGAGGCCGAGCGAGAACGGCACGATGGTTTCCGAGGCCAGCGGCGTCAGCCCGAGATTGCAGGCGAGCGGCATCGGTCCCAGCATATGCGCGAGATGGAAGTGGCCGATGGCGATGCGGTCGCGGATGTTGGCCCAGGATGTCTCGCGGTGCAGCTTCAGATCGATGCCTTCTTGCGCGGCGAAGCCAAGTTCGCCCGCCGCGACCAGCACGGCGCTGTCGAAAAGCGGCATGAAGCCGGCGGTGATCTGGTGCTTGGCAGTCATGCTCATTCGTCCTCCGCCGGTCCCAGCAGCCCCGCGGCAGTCACCAGGCTTTGGGCGATGTCGCCGATCTTGCGGTTCTGGTTCATCGCCGTCTTGCGCAGCAGCGTGTAGGCGGCCTCTTCGGAGAGGCCGCGCGATTTCATCAGGATGCCCTTGGCGCGGTCGATCACCTTGCGGCTCTCGAGCTCGCCGCGAACCTCTTCCAGTTCGCGCGCCATGCGCGAAAAAGCGTTGAAGCGGCTGACCGCCATGTGGAGGATCGGCTTGACGCGCTCTTGCCGCAGACCGTCGACGACATAGGCCGAAACGCCGGCATCGACCGCCGCCTCGATCGAGGCCTGGTCGGAGCGGTCGACGAACATGGCGATCGGCCGTTTTACGGCACGCGACAGCTGGAACATGTTTTCCAGCATGTCGCGATTCGGGTTTTCGAGATCGATGACGATGACGTCGGGCTCGATCTCGGCGATCCGCCGCGCAATGCCGGTCACATCATGGATGACAGTGACCCGCTCATGGCCGGCCTCGCGCAACCCCGCCTCGATGATCGCGGCGCGGATGCGGTTTTCATCGATCACCAGGACGGCGAGTGCGGTTCGAACCATGCCTGCATTGTGACCAAGCGAAGCAATTGTGCAATGCGGTATGGTTGAACAATCCGATATTCGCTGACCGCACCGCAGGCGCCCTATTCCGCGGCCAACGCCGTGACCTCGCGGCGGAAGGGCAGTGCGTCGCCGATGTCGGCTTCATCCAGCTCGCGCGCGAAGCGGTGGCCGGCATAGGTTGCCCAGGCGATCGGACCCGGCGCCTCGGCGTCGCCGATGATTTTGATCGAGCGGATTCCGCTGTCGGCCCATTCGTCCCGCCGCGCCTTCAATTCCTGCCAGACACTATCGTCCTGGTGGCGTGACGTGACCAGCACCACGGCGTCCGCGGCGATGTCAAATTGGCTGCCCGTATAGGCGCACGCCGTGGCAACACCGCCCGGCACGATGCGCGTCACAGTCCGGTTCAGCACGATCTCGACGCCGAGTTCGGCCAGCCGGCGATGGACGGCGCCCTGCTCCAGCGTGTTGCGGGTCCAGTCGGATACATAGGCCGACGGCGTCACCAGCGTCACCTTCGCGCCCTGGCGCGCCATCAGCTCGGCCAGAACGCCACCCATGTAGTAGTGGTCGTCGTCGAACAGCACGACACTGCCGGTCGGCACAGTGCCGGCCATCAGATCGTCCGGCGTGTAGACCGGCATGGCCGGGTCGATCGGCATCGACACGACATGCGCGCGCGCCACGCCGTCTCGGCGCCATGTCGAGCCGGTGGCAAGCGCAATGTTCTGAAAGCCGAAGTCCAGTATCTCCTGCGCCGACAATCGGCTTTCGAAATAGACGTCGACATTGGACATCTGGCTGATCTGGTACTGGCGGTAGTCGCGCACGCGTCCCCATGCCGAGAGACCAGGCAAGCGGCATTCGCGCGCCACGCGGCCGCCGA
The DNA here is from genome assembly GCF_020165455.1 of Mesorhizobium sp. BR1-1-3. NCBI lineage: Bacteria > Pseudomonadati > Pseudomonadota > Alphaproteobacteria > Hyphomicrobiales > Phyllobacteriaceae > Mesorhizobium > Mesorhizobium sp. BR1-1-3. Next base: position 122,349 of record NZ_JAIUIC010000010.1, on the reverse strand, counting down.
GTTCGGTGCCGGCTTCGGCGATGGCCACCTGATAGCCGCGCAGGCCGAGCGCCCGCGCCGCCTCCAGCCCGGCCGGGCCGGCGCCGACGATCAGCACGCTGTCGCTATCGCCCTTGGCCTGCATGCGTTCGGGATGCCAGCCCTTGCGCCATTCCTCCATGAAGGTTGGGTTCTGCGTGCAGCGCGAGATCGACATGGTCATGTCGCCGGTGATGCAGATGTTGCAGCCGATGCATTCGCGAATGTCCTCGATGCGCCCCTCCTCCACCTTCTTCGGCAGGAAGGGATCGGCAATCGATGGGCGCGCGCAGCCGATGAAATCCAGCGTGCCGGACTTGATCATCTTCACCATCACATCCGGCGAGGTGAAGCGACCGACGCCTACGACCGGCTTCGAGGTCAGTTTCTTGATGCCGGACACCAGGCTCTCCTGCGCGCCCTCCTCCTTGAACCGCGACGGCCCGGAGCAGTCCTCCCAGGCGCCATGCGCCAGGTCCCAGAGGTCGGGCAGATCGGCATGCATCTCGATCATGTCGCGCACTTCGGAATTGGCAAAGCCGAGCTCACCGATCATCTCGTCCAGCGACAGCCGCAGCGTCAGGCCGCACGTGTCGCCGATAGCGTCCCTGCCCTCTTCGATCAGCTCACGCATCAGCCGCGAGCGGTTCTCCAGCGAGCCGCCATATTCGTCGCTGCGCTGGTTGGTGGCCGTGGACAGGAAGTGCTGGATGATGCCGAAGCCATGCGCGCCGTAGAGGCACACCAAATCGAAGCCCGCGAGCCTCGCCCGTTTGAAGGCATTGCGATGCCAGCGGCGCAGGTCGCGAATATCCCGCTTGTCCATGGCGCGCGCCTGCACCGGATCGTTGGTGAAGGTGCGGATCGGCAGGGCCGACGGCCCGCGCGGCACTTCCTTGGTGTAGAGGTTCGGCCCGTTGATGCCTGAGTAGGCCAGCTGGATGCCGGCCAGCGCGCCATGCTGGTGCATTGCCTTGGCCATCTTCGCCAGCGCCGGAATATCGGCATCGTCCCACAGCCTGAGCTCGATGAAGGGCGTGATCTCCGATGTGTGGTGCATCTCGGTTTGCTCGGTGAAGATGACGCCCCAGCCGCCTTCCGACTTGATGCGGCGCATCTCGGCCGCGGCCGAAGGGTCGCGATAGCCGCCGCCATTGCAATGCGGCACCTGATAGAAGCGGTTCTTGGCGGTCACCGGACCGATCTTCACGGGCTCAAACAGAATATCATAACGCGGATCGCGCATGGAACGTGCCTTCCTGCCAGCGTCGCCCTGCAGCACGCCCGATCATGGTTTCGAGGCGTGACGCAAGCCGGCCAGCCCAGTGGGTTGATGCCGTGAGACCATTCATAAGTTGCGGCAAGCGCCGGAAAACAACAGATTTCTTCTGTGCCGGTTAGGCCGCGCCTAATCGCACACATCCGGATTAGCATCCGCTGAATCCCGACTGAGCCAAATGCGACTTCAAGGCCCTGGCCACGCGATGCTAGAAGTACCGACGGCCAATGAGACACAAGACGCATGGACAGCATCCAGATCCTTGAAAAGCTGCTCGCATTCCCGACGGTGAGCCGCGACTCGAACCTCGCCCTCGTCAACTACGTGGCGGACCTGCTAGACGCGCACGGCACTGCCAGCCAGATCATCCACAGCGAGGACGGCCACAAGGCCAACCTCTTTGCCACCATCGGACCGACTGATGCTTCCGGCATCATGCTGTCCGGTCACACCGACGTCGTTCCCGTCGACGGCCAGGCCTGGACGCTGCCGCCCTTCGAGATGACGAACCGTGACGGCAAGCTTTACGGACGCGGCGCGGCCGACATGAAGGGTTTTGTGGCCTGCGCGCTCGCCGCGTGCCTCAAGGCCGCGAAAATGACGCTGAAGACGCCTCTGCACCTGGCACTCTCCTACGACGAGGAGATCGGCTGCATCGGTGTGCGCAGCCTGATCGACATGCTGCAAGCGGCCCCGCATCGGCCGCTGCTATGCATTGTCGGCGAGCCGACCGATATGCAGGTGGCGACGGGGCACAAGGGCAAGCTTGCCGCACGCGCGCTTTGCAAGGGGCGCGAAGGCCATTCGGCGCTGGCCCCGCTGGCGCTCAACGCCATCCATCTCGGCTGCGACTTCGTCGCCGCCTTGCGCCGCGAACAGGACCGGCTGATGCGCGATGGCGCCCGCGACGGCGACTACGACATCTCATACACGACCGTCCATGTCGGCAAGATCAACGCAGGCGTGGCGCTGAACATCGTGCCGAACCTTTGCCAGGTCGACTTCGAGATCCGCAATGTCGCGGCCGACGACCCGCACGAGATTCTCGACCGCCTGCGCAAGGAGGCTGCTCATATTGCTTCCGAAGCCTCGACTATCGCGCCCGAGGCAGCAATCGACATCGACATCACCAACACCTATCCCGGCCTGGACACGCCAGCCAGTTCGCAAGCCGTCGCCTTCGTCAAATCGCTGACCGGCGCCAACAATACCATCAAGATGGCCTTCGGCACGGAAGGCGGCCTGTTCAGCCGCGATCTCGGCACGCCGACGGTCGTGTGCGGACCGGGGTCGATGGCGCAAGGGCACAAGCCGGACGAATTCGTCAGCCTCGAGCAGATGCGCCGCTGCGACGACATGCTGGAAAAATTGCTTAAGCGGCTTGCCGACCAGCAACTGGCGTAACCGGGCGCTACTTCTGCGGAAGCGCTGCCTGGCCGACGGCCCGCTCGGCGCCGAACACACCTTGCTCGACGACAAAATGCCGGCAGTGGTCGATGAACGCCTGGGCGGATTGCGTACGATGTTCGGAATTGGGCAAGGCGACGCCCATGGTCAGCGGCCGCAGGTCACCGTCCAACGGCACGAAGACGAGCGGCTTGCCGTCCGGCGCCAGCGTGTTGAGCGGCCGCATGTTGGCGATGCCGTAGCCGAAGCCGTTGGCCACCATGGAGCGCATGACCGCAATGTCGCCGGTGCGCTCGGCAATATTGGGCCGGATCCCTCGCTGGTGGAATGCCGACAGGAAATATTCGCGGCTGTACGGCAGGTCGAGCAGCACCATCGGCTCGTCGGCCAGTTCCTCCGTCGTGATCGACGCCTTGGTCGCGAAACGATGGCCCGCCGGCAGCATGACATAGGCCGGCACCAGCATCAGCGGCTCGAAGGTCATATCCTGCGACAGTTCGAGATCGTAGGTCAGGGCAAGGTCGATTTCACCGCGCTGCAGCATCTCAAGCAATTGCCCCTGATTGCGCTCGAACTGGCGCACGCGCACATCGGGATAAGCGCGCTCGAACCGCATGCGCAGCGCCGGCAGCACGATCTGCGCAAAGGTCAGCAGGCATCCCACCGCCAGCGGGCCGCGCACCTTCTCGGCAAAATCGCCGGCGACGTCATGCAGGGCATCGGCATCGTTGAGCAGCCGGGCGGCTTCCTTGAGGAAGATGCGGCCACCGGCGGTGAGCGAGAGGCCGTGCGAATGCTTGCGGACAAAAAGCTGGACACCGAACTCGGTTTCCAACTGCGCGATCGAGGCCGAAATCGATGGCGGCGACACATTGACCTGCTCGGCCGCCTTGGCGATGGAGCCGGCTTCGCCCACGGCAACGAAATATTCCAGCTGTCTGAGCGTGAAGCGTAGCGGCATGGCTGGCTATGTTGCCGGTTTGAGGGCTTCGATCAAGCTTAATGCATGTCGCGCAAAAGTGGCCCCGGTTTTGCGCAAACGACATGCATGGAGCAAAGGCCTAAAGCGCATCACTTGAATCCGTTCGATCGCGATGCGCTCTAGGCGCCCATCAATATTTGATCCATGTCGTTTTGAGCGCGGTGTACTTGTCGAGCGCATGCAGCGACAGGTCGCGGCCGAAGCCGGATTGCTTGAAACCACCGAACGGCGTCATCGGGCTCAGAGCGTCGACCTTGTTGACGGAAACTGTGCCGGCCTGCAGCCGCCCAGCGATGCGGTGCGCGCGCGACAGGCTGTCGGTCCACAGCGATGCGGCGAGCCCGTAGGGGCTGTCATTAGCGATGCGGATCGCGTCGGCCTCGTCATCGAAGGCAATGACCGAAAGCACCGGCCCGAAGATCTCGTCGCGGGCAATCGGATCGGCAGGCGTGACATCGTCGAAAATGGTGGGCTGGACAAAGCTGCCGCGCCCATTGACCGTGACCATGTCGCCGCCCGCGACCAGGCGCGCGGTCTTTTTACCGGCCTCGACGAAGCGCATGACATTGGCGGCGTGGCGACTATCGACCATCGCGCCCATTTTCGAAATCGGATCGAGCGGATCGCCGGGCTGCGTGGCCGCCGCACGCTGCACCAGTTTCTCCACCAGGGCATCCTTGATGCCGCGCTGGACGAGCAGGCGTGAATTGGCGGAACAGACCTCGCCCTGGTTGAAGAAGATGCCGAACGCCGCCATATCGGCCGCCGCGTCGAGATCCCCGCAGTCGGCAAAGACGAGGTTGGGGCTCTTGCCGCCGGTCTCCAGCCAGACCTGCTTCATGTTCGACTGCCCGGAATATTGCAGGAACATCTTGCCCACCGCGGTCGAACCGGTGAAGGCGAGGCAATCCACATCCATATGGCGGCCAAGCGCCTGGCCGGCGGTTTCGCCAAGGCCGGGCACGACATTGAGCACGCCGGCAGGCAGGCCCGCCTCCATCGCCAGCTCCGCCAGGAGCAGGGCCGACAGAGGTGACTGTTCGGCGGGTTTCAGCACCACCGAATTGCCCGCCGCCAGCGCCGGTGCGCATTTCCAGGTTGCCATGTCGAGCGGGAAGTTCCACGGCACCACCGCGCCGACCACGCCAAGCGGCTCGCGCCGCACCAGCACCAGATCGCCTTCGCCGGTCGGCGCCACCTCGCCATAGATCTTGTCGATGGCCTCGCCATACCATTGGAAGATCGCCGCCGAACCGGGGACGTCGACCGAGGCCGCATCCCTGACCAGTTTGCCCATGTCCAGCGATTCAAGCAGGGCCAGTTCATGCAGGTTGTCGCGCAGCAGCTGCGCCAGCCGCAGCAACACCTCCTTGCGGTGCGCCGGGCTGGTGCGCGACCAGACGCCGGCGTTGAAGCTGCGCCTAGCGGCGGCAACCGCCAGATCGATGTCTTCCTCGCCGCAGGACGCCACTTCGGCCAGCACCTCGCCGGTTGCCGGATTGACGCTGGCAAAGGTCCGGCCCGAACGCGCAGCGACCGTCTTGCCGTCGATGAACGCCTTGTCACGAAAACGGATCGCGGACGCCTTGCCGATCCAGTCCTTGTGGCTGAGTTCACTCATCGCAGGTGACCCCTGTCTTGACTATTCGTCGCCCGGCACGCCGTAGCTCGGCGCATCGGATGGGTTGATCGCGCGGGTCACATAGGCATCGAGCTGTGGCTTGTAGAGTTGCCACAGCGCCGCCAGTTGCTCGATAGGACAATCGTCGGTCCAGTCGCAGCGCAGGTCGGCGACCGGCCACGCCACCTCACGCACCAGCTTCATGCCGGCGGAATGGACAGGGCCAGCCTCGCCGCCGGCTGTCAGCGCCGCGCGCATAGTCGCGATGAGGCGGTCGCCGAGATGCCCCTCCGACGCCAGGAAGGCCTCGACCATCGCTTGCGGCACGCCATCATGGGCCAGCATGTTGCCGCCGCAGGCGACATTGTCAGCTCGCGCCTCCGCCCAGATGCCAAGAGCTTTGGGACCCGAATGGATCGCGGTCGCTCCAGCGGCGTCGACAGCCAGCACCTGCCGGTATTCGGGATAGGCACCGGTGCGCTTCAATATGGCAATCGCCTCCGCCGCGGACACGCCGCGCGCCAGCAATTCGAGACCGCGCAGTCCAAGCGTAGGATCGGTGACGTTCTGGCTGGCAATGGCCCCGGCGCCCGCCTGCGCATAGGCGCAGCGCGCCGCAACAGCAGGCGACGAGGAGGACACCGCGACCCCGAACATGCCGGTGCGGCCGCACCGCGCGACAATGGAAAAGGTCATCGCAATCAGTCCGGAATGACGGCGGTGCCGTCGATCTCGACCAGCCAGTCCGGCCGCGCCAAGGCCTGCACGACAAGGCCGGTCGAGACGGGATGCACGCCTCTGATATACTCGCCCATGGTACGGTAGACCGCCTCACGATGGCGCACATCGGTGATGTAGACCACCACCTTGACCAGGTGCTCCATGGTGCCGCCGCACTCCTCGATCAGCTGGCGGATGTTCTGCATGACCTTGTGCGTCTGCTCGACTGGATCATGGCTGTCGATGTTCTTGGCCGTGTCGAGGTCCTGCGGACACTGGCCGCGCAGATAGACGGTCCTGCCGCCCCGCGTAACGACCGCCTGGCACAGATCATTGTCGAGCTTCTGCTCGGGATAAGTGTCCTTGGTGTTGAACTTTCGAATTCTTGTATGCGCCATCTTGGTCTCCGTCGGATCAGGCTCGAGGTCGGGGCATCTCGTTTGAGGTGCCGTGTCTATGCCACCTTGGTCTCGCGCTTCGCGGACGCATGGTAGGCCAGGTATTTGCGCTGCGTGGAAATATGGTCGGCCACATGCTGCGCGTCGTGCCAGACGCCCCAGATGAAGCTCGACCCCCTGCGCGATTGCCAAGGCAGTCCGAGGAAATAGATGCCGGGCTCGGTCGACACACCGCGCTGGTGCTTCGGCTTGCCCCTTTCGTCGAACACATCGACCTTCAGCCAGTTGTAGTCGACGGTGAATCCCGTCGCCCAGATGATCGAACCTATCCCGGCTTCCGACAGGTTCAGCTCGAGAATGGGATCGGTCATGCATCGCGGGTCCGGGCCGATCTTGCGGGCCTCGGGCTCTGGGGGAAGGTCGAGGCCGTTGCGGGCGACATAGGCATCTGCCTCGTCCAGAACCGACATGTAATTCGCATCGCCGCGCGCGATATTCTTGGCCAGATCGGGTGCGAAGGTCATCACACCGTGCCTGTAGGATTCGGTCCGGCCAACCAGCGTCATCCCTTGCGCGGCAAGGCGCCGGAAGTCGATCGTCTGGCCGCCACGCGCGCCGCTGACCGCGATGGTGACATGTTCGGTGCCAGGCGCAGGCGCCTGCGCGTCCCACTTGCCCAAAACCCCCAGCCACCAGCAGAAGTCACGTTCGCGATAGGCCCGCGGCGGCCGATCGTGCGGCCCGACCGAGAGATAAACCCGCCGTCCCGCACGCTGGAGTTCGTCGGCGATCTGCACCCCCGAAGACCCGGAGCCGACCACCAGCACCGCGCCTGCGGGCAGTTGGCCGGGATTGCGATAGGCGCTGGAATGTATCTGCATAGGTCCGGCGTCCCCGGGAACGACGGCCGGGATGACCGGATGCTGGAAAGCGCCGGTGGCGGCAACCACGCTCCTGGCTTCGATCACGCCATCCGAGGTTTCGATCCGGAAGCCGGGACGGCCGACAAGCCTTTCCACTTTCCTGACCTCCACGCCGCAGCGGATGGGGGCAGCGATCATGTCGGCGTAAGCGACAAAATAGTCGGCGACCTTCTCCTTGCCGATAAAGGCATCCGGACCGGCATTGGGAAATTCCATGCCGGGAAAACGGTCATGCCAGGCGGGACCATTGGCGACCAGCGAGTCCCATCTTTCGCTACGCCAGCGTTCGGCGATGCGGTCCCGCTCTAGGACGAGATGGGGCACGCCGCACTTGCTCAGATGCTCGCTCATCGCCAGCCCCGCCTGGCCGCCGCCAACAACAAGCGTGTCTACTGTTTCGACTGGCATTCAGCGGCCCTTTCTGGCTCTCCCCGAGAGTTTCTGCGCATGCGGCGGAGGTCTGATCGTTGGTTTACTGGAGGGACCGGGCAGCGAAAATTACGATTTCATGTGGCAGTGGTTAGCTTGTTCCTAAATGCTGAATTGGCCGCGCGCAGACGGTTACGCCAGTATTGCCATAGCCGCCTTTTCGCCAATCATCATGGATGGCGCATTGGTGTTGCCACCGATCAATGTCGGCATGACGGAGGCATCAGCGACGCGCAGATTGTCGAAACCGCGCACCTTGAGACCGGCGGGATCAACCACCGCCATGGCGTCGTTGCCCATCCTGGCCGTGCCAACCGGATGATAGACTGTGAGAGCCTCGGCACGCAGATAGGCGAGAATCTCGTCATCGGTGTTCACGTTGGGCCCAGGCAGGATTTCCGGTCCGCGGATGCCGCCGAAAACCGGCGAAGCCAGGATCGAACGCGCGACCTTTATGCCCTCGACGAGGGTCAGGGCATCCTGTTCGTCACTGAAGAAGCGATGGTCTATGAGCATATTGCGGCGGGTGCCGTCGCGTTGAAGCGTGATTTCGCCGACGCTCCCGGGTCTCAACACACAGGTGTGCACGGCATAGCCGTGGCCATATTCGACGAGCCGACCGCGATGGCTGCGATAGCCCGGCACGAAGTGGAACTGAATGTCGGGTATGCTCCCGGCATACTTCGTCCTGGCAAAGCCGCCGGCTTCGACATAGTTGGTCGTCAGCATGCCTTTGCGCCGGGCGAAATACTGGAACGGCGCCGCCAGCATCGCCGGAAGATTGGCAAGTGAAAGGCCGAGCGTCTTGCGGCTGTTCGATCGCACCGTGATCATGCCATCGACATGGTCGCGCAAGTTCTTACCGACGCCTGGCAGGTTCGCGACCGGTTCAATCCCCGCTGCTTTCAGCTCCCCGGTCGGGCCGACGCCGGAAGCAAGCAGAATGCGCGGCGATCCGATCGCACCCGCGCTGAGGACGACCTCCGCTCGGCACCCCAACCGTTGGGTTGCGCCTTCCCTGATCACGTTGACGCCGGTGACGCGCTCGCGTTCAATCGCCAGATCAAGAACCTCGACGCCTGACAATATCCGTAGATTCGAGCGGCCGAGAATCGGCCGGACAAAGGCGCTGTAGGCCGAGAAGCGCTCGCCTCTGTTCTGGGTGACGTTGTAGATGCCGAGGCCGAGTTGGCCACCGGCATTGAAGTCGCGGTTCTCGGGCAGGCCTACGCCTCTGCCCGCCTCAACCCACAGGCTTGATACCACGTTGGGATCGCGCGGATTGTCGACCAGCAATTCGCCGTCGAATCCGTGATAGGCGGGGCTCTGCAACAAGCAGTTCCGCTCCAATTTCTTGAAGACCGGCAGGACATCGGCATAGGACCACCCGGTGCAGCCAAGCGCTGCCCATTCATCGTAGTCCTGCGCGGCGCCACGAATATAGACCATCGAGTTGATCGAACTCGACCCCCCAAGAACCTTGCCCCGGTTGACGGGTATGCGGCGGTTGTTGAGCAGCGGCTGCGGCACGCCCTTGTAGCCGTAGTCGAAGTTCGGATTGCCGTAGAGCGAGAGAATGCCGGCCGGCACGCGCACCCTGGTGCGGTCGTCGCTGCCGCCCGCCTCGATCAGGCAGACACGAACTGCCGGGTCTGCGCTCAGCCTGTTTGCCAAGACACAGCCGGCCGAGCCCGCGCCAATGACGATATAGTCAAATTCCGCCGCCTCGATGCCCATGCCTTACCCGTTTCGTCATCCACACCGAAGACTGCTGATGTCTGTTTCATGCATGTCGTCCGCCCAAAACCGAGGTCACTTTTGAGCGACATGCATTAGTGCTCGTCGTCTTCGTCATTCTTCAGGAGCTCGAGGATCTCCCGCTTCATGGCGATGAAGTTCGGCTCCATGACCAGATCCATGCTGCGTGGACGCGGGAGGCCTACGCGGATTTCCTTCTTGATCTGACCGGGCCGGCCGGACATGACGAGCACCCTGTCCGCCAGCAGGATCGCTTCGTCGATGTCATGGGTAACGAACAGGACCGTCTTCTTGGAATGATCCCAGATCCTCAGCAAAAGCTTCTGCATGCTGTGACGGGTTTGGCTGTCGAGCGCTCCAAAAGGCTCATCCATCAGCAGCACGTCCGGATCATTGGCGAGCGCGCGCGCAATCGCAACGCGCTGCTTCATGCCGCCCGACAGCTGAGACGGGTAATGGTTGGCGAACTTTGCCAGACCGACCTCGTGGAGAAAATGCTCGACAATGACCCTGCGCTCGGCCGGCGCAATGCCCTTCCGCTTCGGGCCATATTCGACGTTCTGCGCCACCGTAAGCCAGGGAAACAGCGTATATGCCTGAAACACCATGCCGCGATCCGGGCCCGGCTCGGTAACAGGCTTGCCGCCGACTACGATCATGCCGCCGGTGCGCTCCTCAAGACCGGCGACGAGATAAAGCAGGCTCGACTTGCCGCAGCCGGATGGGCCGACGATCACACAGAATTCGTTGGGCACGACGTGAAAGGAAATGCCATCCAGCGCCAGCACCGCATTGTCACCCTTGCCGTAGCGCAGGACCACATTGTCGATGCCTATGTCGGAACTCTTTGGTTTCGTCGTAAGATTCAGGGCGTCCATGTGTGCGTGTTCCTCAATTGGCCCAGGGAGCGACGAGGCGGCGGATGCCCCGGAACAATTGGTCGGTGCAAAGACCAAGGATGCCGATCATGGCGATGGCCATGAAGATCACGTCGACCTGAAAGCCGCGCATGGCTTTGAGCGAGATGTAGCCAAGTCCGCTGCGGGCGGCGACGAGTTCGGCCACAACGAGATAGGTCCAGGCCCAGCCCATGGTGACGCGCAGCACATCCAGCACGCTCGGAAGCGTGGCCGGAAAGACGATGTGGAAGACCGTGTCGCCTCGTTTCGTGCCGAGCGTATAGGCTGCGTTGACAAGGTCGCGCTGGACGCTGCGAGCGCTGTCGGCGATCATGACGAGCTGCTGGAAGAAGACGCCGAAGACGATGACGGCAACGCGCTGCTCGATGCCGATGCCGATCCACAGGATGAAAAGCGGCACGAAGGACGTCACCGGCAGATAGCGTATGAAATTGACCAACGGTTCGAGAACGGCCTGGACGATGCGATAGGTGCCCATCGTCAATCCAAGCGGCACCGCAACGATGCTCGAAAGGACGAAGCCGATCAACACCACCTGGACGCTGGCGAAAACATGCTCCCACAACGACCCGTCAAGCGCCATGCTGATGGTGGTGGACAACACGGATTCGGGGCGAGGCAGGAACATTTCCTTGACCGCTCCGGAATAGGTCAGCGCGAACCAGCCGCCGATGACGGCGATCCAGACCATGAAGCCGAGCGTAATGGAGAGAGAGCGCGGCACAGCCCGAAACGGTGTGGCGATGACTTTCAGGACGGATCGACCGGCCTGACCTTCTTCAACTCTCGCGGTCACGCCATTGCTGACCAGAGAGCTCGTGTTCGGTGCTAGTGTCACGGGATACCCTTTTGGGCCGCTTGGACCGGAGGCGCGAGGTCCGCCTCCGGTTCAGCCAAATCACTTTGCAACGTCAAATTACTTCGCAGGCCAAGCTACTTTGCAAGGCCAAGCTACTTCCAAGGCCAAGCTACTTTCCAAGGCCAAGCTACTTCCCAAGGAAGGACGTATCGACGAGGTCGTCATACTTGACGTCCATTTTGAGCTTGCCGAAGCCGCCCCAGATATCGCCGCCCAGCTTGATCAGCTTGCCGGCTTCGCCAGTCTCGCCACCGGCGAAGAATTCGGCATTGCGCTGCTTACCGTAGAAGTTCACGCCAGCGGCCGAGGAAGCGAAGTCCTTCGGATCCTTCAGCCAGCCACCGACGCCTTTGGCCATCACCTCATACGCCTTCTCAGGATTCTCCTTGATGAACTCGTTGGCCTTGTAGAGGCCCTTCACCAGCGCCTCGACATCTCCGGGGTTCTTCGTGATGTAGTCGCAGTTGAGCGCCACCACATCGACGATCAAGCCGGGTGTCTTGGAGGAGTCGATCAGCACCTGTCCCTTGTTTTCCTTCTTGGCCAGCGTCAGATGCGGTTCCCAGGTGACGGCAACGGGAATGCGGTCGGCCATGAAGGCGGCGGCGGCATCGTCTGCCGTCATGTTGGTGATCTTCACATCGGCCTGGGTGAGACCGGCCTGCTTGAGCAGGATATTGAACCAGAACTGCGACACTGAACCCTCGTTCAGCGCTACGTCCATGCCTTTGAGGTCGGCGATGCTCTTGACCCCGCTGGGCGCGAGCACGCCATCGCCGCCATGGCTGTCATCCAGCGCATAGACCGACTTGAAGCAAACATCCTTCGAACGATACTTCATGATCTCGTCGACGGTCGAGGCGCTGCCGTCGAGCTCGCCGGCGGCAACAGCCGCCATATACAGCGATGCTTCCTCGATGATTTCAAGCGAGACATCGAGCCCACCTTCCTTGAAGTAGCCCATGTCACGGGCAAGGAAGAGCGGTCCGTACCCCACCCAGGTCGTCATGCCCAGTTTCAAGCTGCCAGCTTCGGCGTGGAGGCTCACCGATATGGCGCTGAGCGCAATGCCGGCCACCAGCGCGGCCCGGCGAAACTTCGAGATTATTGTCGTCATCACGTTCCCCTGTTTTTCTGAAGTCGGGCGTTATCCCGGCCCGAACGAACCCGCTCCGGAGGCATCGCCGAAGCCTGTCGCCTGACGTTCTTTTCTTGTTTCCTTTCAGCCGATGGCGGAGCAAAGCACGTTGGGTGCGCTGCACAAATTATGATTTTCAGTAGTTCGGCTTAGGCTGGACCTAAGCAGACTGCGTTGCGTCTGCGCCATCGCGATTTCGCAATCAGCAAGCTGCACCATTTCTTCTTTCCTCGGCCAGCCCGGGGCCACACCATTTTACGCGCCATCTATTGGCCGGGGCTGAGAGAGGGGAACTGGAGCCGAGCTATTGTGGGCTACGGCCTAACGAACGGGTTGCAGTTCGGCGATTTCGACATTCTGGCAGATCCGTCCGGACGGCTGATCCGTCTTTTCGGAATCGAGTCACCTGGCCTGACAAGTGCGCTGGCGCTGTCGGATTGGGTTGTCCAACTTGTCGGAAAGACGAACTTCTTCTGCTTTAGCCCTTGACCGCCCCAGCGGTCATGGATCCCGATATCTGCCGATACATCACAAGACCCAGCAATGCCGGCGGCAAGGCGCCCAGCATCATGACGGCGGAAGCGGTTCCCCATTTTACGCCACCGCCGCTCGCGGCGAAGAAGAAGGATGCGCCGACCGTCATCGGCACGGCACGACTGGTTGTCAGCATGAGGCCGAAGAGGAATTCGTTCCAGGCGGTGATGAAGCCGAAGATGAAGGTTGTGACGAGCGCCGGTCGGATCACGGGCCGGACGATCATCATCATCACCTGCAAGGAACTTGCGCCATCGACTTTCGCCGCCTCGTCGAGTTCGACTGGTACATCTGAAATCGCGTTTACCAGGATGACGAGTGCAAGCGGCGCGTTGACGATGGTCAGGATGAGCCCGAGCCCGATCCGCGTATCGAGCAGGCCCAGCCACTGGTACATCATGTAAAGCGGGATCGCGAAGATGATCAGCGGCACGGCGCGAAGATTGATGACGATCGGCAGGACCAAGCGCTTTCCCGCCTCGCTGCGCGCGATCGCATAGGCAGCCGGGAACGCGAGCACGATCGCAAGGCCGGTTCCGATCAGCGCCGCCACGGTGCTGTTCAGCAGATAGGCATATATGTTGAAGCGGCTGGTCTGCGTAAGGACCTCCAGATAGTTGTCGAGCGTCGGCTGGCTGATCCACAAACCGGGGTTCGTCGAAAGCTCGCGCTGGCTTTTGAGCGATGTGATCAGCGTCACGATAATGGGGAAATTCATCGCCAGCACGGCGATGGCAAAAACGATCCAGCGCAGTGCCCCGGCCATCGTCAACGCTTCCTGCGGCCGGCAAGCCGGTTAAGGCAGTGGAGAACGATGAACGACGCCAGGAACAGGACAACCGAGGCGGCGACCGCCTTGCCAATAGCCCCTTCCTTGAAGAAGGCTTGGTAGATGTAGATCGACAAGGACGTCGTTGAACCTCCTGCACCACTGCCGGTCAATGCATAGACATTGTCGAACACCCGGAAACCGTCGATGAAACGGATGAAAAACGCGATGACCAGCGTCGGCTTCATCAATGGCAGGTCGATCCACCGGACGATCTCAAACGGTGATGCGCCATCGAGCGAGGAGGCTTCGCGCACGTCGAGCGGTATGGCCGAATAGGCCATGTAGAAGAGCAGGAAGGCGAAAGGCGTCCATTGCAGCGTCTCCACGACGACAAGGGTGCGGAAGGCATTGTTGATGTCGAGGAAGGCCGGGCTGTCACCGAACCATTCGAAGAGATAGTAGGGGACGGGGCCCGCAAATTCATGCAGCACCAGCCGGTACATGAGACCGACCATGGCCGGCGCGACCATCAGCGGCAGCATCAACGGCGCCATCAGGACTGGTCGCTTGCTCAGAAGCGGTGCCAGGAAGATGGCAAGGAAAAGACCGATCAGACATTCGGCTGATGCGGTAAGAATACCGAAGCGCAGAGAGAACCAGGCCGAGCTCCAGAATTCGCGGTCGTTCAACACCGCGACATAGTTGCTGAAACCGCTCAACACCGGACTGCGCAGCGTCTCGAATGTGACGGCCGAAATGGAATAGATCAGATTGACGATCGCCGGAAAGCCGAGGAACAGCAGCAGGAAGCCGACCAGCGGTGTCAGATACATCCTGCCTTCGGCACGTGTCACAAGGGCCATGTCGATCCGCCAAACGCGCCGGACGCCGAGCTCGACCCGGCGTCCGGCAAATGGTTCATTTCTTGAGAAGGTCCTGCATGCCCGCCTTGGTGTGGGCGAGCGCATCCTCGAGGCTCTGCTGGCCGGACCAGTAGCCGGTAAACTCCTTTGCCTGCAGCTCATAGACCGGGAGCGCACTCGCGGACGTCGCTCCGGTCATGACATAGCCGTACTTGCTGGCGAATTCGCCGAGCTTGACGAGATCGGGACGTTCCTTCGCAACCTTGGCGACGACATCGGGAGACAATGCCGGCGAACCGCCGCTGCGCGCATAGAGCAAGGCCGCATCCTCGGTGGCGAGCCACTTCAGGAACTTGACGGCGCCTTCCTTGTTCTTGGCGTTCTTGTTGAGGCCCAAACCAAGGCCGTGGATATGATCGGCGCGTCCGTCGGGACCTGCCGGCGGCGCGACAATCCCGGTCACCTCGGCGACCGCCGGAGATTTTTCGGTGCTGGTCAGATCCGCCGCCGCGGCATTCCACTGCAGTGCCGTCGCGGCCTGACCGGATGCGAAGGCCGCGTTGGTTTCCGCATATTCGTAGCTCAGCGAATCCTTGGGCGATGACCCGGCATCATAGAGTTTCTTGTAGAGCTCGAGGCCGGTCTTGTAGGCATCGGAATCCACCGTGACATTGCGGTTCTTGTCCATCCAGTCGCCGCCGTAGGAGCGCGGCAGGGACTGGAAGACCATCATGTTGAACAGCAGGTTCTTCATCTGCAGGACCGTGCCATAACGCACCGGGCTGTCGGGGTTCACCTGCTTGGTGAAATAGAGGGCGGTGGCCGCCCAGTCGTCCCAGGTCCAGCTGTCCGGGTCCTTCGGCTGCAGCGGCTTGCCGAGATATTTCTGGGCGATTTCACCATAGGTCTTCTTGGCGGCGTCATCCCTGCTCAAGGCGTCGACGAGATCCTTGCGGTAGTACATGAAGTGCAGCGAAAGGTCGGTCGGCACGCCGTATTGCTTGCCGTCGAACTGCATCGTCTTGAGAACGGATTCGCCGAAAACCTTGGCCGCATCCGCGCCAAGATCGACCGGCTCCATATAGGGCGCGTAGCGACCGAGCGAGTAGGTGGCGACGAGGTTCACGTCGAAGGCGTTGGATCCGGCCGCCATGTCGGCCTGCAGCTTGTCGTAAAAGCCTTCGCGGTTGAAGAACAGCAGCTCCACCTTGTCGGCATCGCTTGCCTGCTTGTTGTAGGTTTCCACGGTTGCCCGCAGTGCGGTTTCCTCGGACCCGCCAGGCCAGCCGAGCACGGTCACGGTTGCATTGGCAAAGGTCGGCAAAGCTGTCCCCGCGAGGAGGGTGGCCATAAGCGCAAAAGACGTCCTGCTCAATTTCATGATCGTTCCCTTCTTTTTTGATGATTTTTGCATGGCATGACCGGCGGCGCCGCTACCTTGCCCATTCGGCAAGATCGGCAACACCGATGACGCCGGCGTGGCCCGCGAGCTTCGCCGCAACGAGATTGGAGGAAAGGCGCGGTGGAACCTCGCCCAGATGCGCGCGCACCCGGTCGAGATAGCCTTCGGCAAGACCGATGCTGCCGCCGATGACGATCGATTTCGGATCGAACATCATCTGAATGTCCCGGCACAGCGTCGCGACCCGCGAGGCGCTCCGCGAGACGATGGCATCGGCCCAGGCCTCGCCCTTCAGCGCATGCCCGAACACATCGGCGGCATCGGCCTTGAAGCCGGCCTTGAGGGCCTGCGAAGCGATCCAGCGGCCGGAGGTGCTGTCTTCGAGCGGGGCCTGGTCTTCAGACAAACTACGGATCAGACCGAAGTGACCGGTAAGACCGGACAGCAATCGGCCGTTGCAAACGATGCCGCCGCCAATTCCGGTCGAGATGGTCAGAAAGACGATGTCGCGACCTTGCCCGGCGCCGAATTTGTATTCGCCCCAGGCGGCTGCCTGGGCATCGTTAAACGCACAGACGGGCTTGCCGAAAACAGCGGATGCCCTTTCGACCAGCGGGTAGCCGTCGGGAATGCCAAGCGTCGCCGGATTCAACGCCGACCAGCGTCCATCGTGCACCAGCCCCGTCACCGCAATACCGATACGACTGATGCGGCTTGACCAGGCTGACGTGCTTTGCGCAAGGGATGCCAGCCAGGCGTCGGGTCCAGCCTCTCGCGCCGTCGGCACGATCATGTCCTCGATCACCTTGCCGCCGCTGACCAGCGCGGCCATAGTCTTGGTTCCGCCGATGTCGATGCCCAGCACGGTTGGGCCAAGCACGGTTTGCGTGCCTCTTGCCGCATAGGCCTCGGAAATCGCCTGGTGGAACCACGAGGTGACGTGCTCGGTACGGGTGATCGCCGATCCGACAACCACGGCACAGGCGCCGGCGCGCGCGGCGGCGGCCGCCTGCTCCGGCGACCGGATACGCCCTTCGGCGATGACGTAGGGGGTCAGGGTTCGCATTTGAGCGATGAGGGCAATGTCCGGATCCTCCGGCTCCGGCCCGCCGACATAGCCGGAAAGCGTCGTGCCGACGAAATCGACACCCGCGGCAAGGGCCCGGCGCGCATCGTCAAGGCAAGAGCAATCGGCCATGGTCAGCTTGTTCCTGGCCTTGACGGCTTTCACAAGCGCTTCGACAGGAACGGGACGGACACGGTCCGTCGCATCGAAAGCGATGATATCGGCGCCCGCCTCGGCCAGCGCCTCGACATCGGCCAGATAGGGCGTGATGCGCACGGGGCTGTCGGTGAGATCGCGCTTGACGATACCGATGATCGGCACGCGGACGGCCAGGCGGGCGGCCGCGACATAGGGCACGGATTCGATGCGCAGGGCCTTGGCTCCGGCTTCAAGAGCGGCCCTGGCAAAGCCCGTCACGAATTGCGCACTGTCCATCGGGCCGCCGGGAACCGGCTGGCAGGACACGATGAGACTGTTGGCGATGTCTTCCCGCTGCACGTCGGCACTCCCCTGTCGCCATCACGATAAATGGAAAATACCAGATTACAACCAGTTCATAACTGGTATTATCTTTGCAGCTCGAAGACGAAGTCGTAGACGTCTCCCTTGTAGCGTGTCTCGCAGTATTCCACGATCTGTCCGTCGGCGAGAAAGCAGCGGCGCTCGGTCATCAGCAGCGGTGCGCCCATCTCGCAATGAAGGTGTCTTGCATCCTCCAGCGATGCGCCGCGCGAGCGCATGCGCTGGATTGCCCTCTGAGGCAGGAAGCCGCATGCATCTAGCGCTTCATAGAGGGAGTCCTGAACCATCTCGGGCGAAGGAAGGAAGCGAACCGGCACGGCCGAGACCTCGACGGCGATCGGCGCGCCATCGGCCGTCCGCACGCGGCGCATGCGGATTACATTGGTGTTTGCGGCAATACCCAAAGCCATCATTTCGGCTGGCGATGGACGGCTTATCTGTTTGGAAAGCCATAGGCATCCAGGCTTCAGGCCGCGCGCCAGAATGTCCTCCGAAAAGCTCGTCAGCGTCGAAAGCGATTTTTCGACCCGCGACCCGATCTCGGTTTTGGAACCATGCCGGCGATTGAGCTGCCCTTCCTCTTCGAGCAACGCCAGAGCTTTTCTCACAGTGACACGCGAGATCGACAGGGCTTCCGCCAGAACCCGCTCGCCCGGCAGAACCGCGCCGGCCTTCAACGCATTGGAGCGGATCGCTGCCTCGATCGCCGATTTCAACCGTCTGTAAAGCGGCACATCGTAGGCTGTCGCTTCCATCTCCCGACTGACAAGCCCGATCAGGTTCACGGTTGTCATTGCTCTTCCTCCCGCGCGAGAAGCACCCAGGATCAAAACATTCCTGACTGGACCTATACTGGTATTATCCATCCGGTGCAAACGCCCCGCGGGCGGTGCCTCGTCTGCGCCGTCAGCGCACCACGACCCCTCAGCGAACCTTCGGTGACAGCTTCATGGAGATGCGATCGCAGGCAGCACGCAGGACCTCCAGAGTAAAGGCATGGCGGCTTTCACGCGTATGGCGATTGATATAGGCGACGATAATGGAGGCGACGGCGCTGCCGTCCGGTCCGATGACCGGACAGCAGATATCGGTGATGCCGACGAAATCACGGCTCTCGCGCATCCAGTAACCGTCCGCGCGGATGGTACGAAGCTGCTTTTCCAGCGCCTCTCGATCCAGCGGCGCCGGCGAATGTGCCGCACATTCGTCGATCATCCGCGTCGCGACCTTTGGCGGTTGGAAGGCAAGGATCACATGGCCGGAGGTCGCGTCGGTGGCCAGGCGGCCGTAGCCGAGGCGCAGCGTGAACGCCATGTCCTCGCCGCCGGGAACGGCCGCGGTCACGACGGTCAAGCCATGATTGAAGACGACCAGGTGCGGCGACTGATTTGAGTCCCCGGCAATCCGCGTCAGCTCGGGCATTGCGGCGGACATGAGATCCTGAGCGCTCGGCGTGTGCAGCCCCAGCTTGAAAAGCTTGTCGGTCAACGAATAGGCGTCGGTCTCGGCGTTGCGCTCGATATATTGACGCTCCTGGAGCGCGATCAGCATCCGGAAAATCTCATTCTTCGAACGACCGAGGCCTTCCGCGATCTCCTTCATCGTCAAGGGCGCCCGCGCCTCCGCCAGCAGCTCCAGGACATCCAGACCCTTCGTCAGCGCCGGGGCCGAATAGGTCGGTTTGCCACTCTCTTTTGCGTCATCTGCCATTCGAAGAATCCCCGGTGGTCCACGCACGATAGAGACAAGAAATCGGAATTGCCATTGGTTTTATATCCAAACTTGACACCATATATAAAACTGACATGATGACGGGGACAATGAATTTCGAGGCCGACCAATGACCGTACAGAGACCAGCAAACACTGTCCGCGCGACCATCACGCCCCGGAACAACAGTGTTTACACGTCGGTCGATTTCGATCGCGAGGGCAAGCAGATCGGCTTCTTCCATGTGCCCCAATCGCCGCACGACGATGCCTGGGGCACGGTCCGCGTTCCACTCGCCGTCATCAAGAACGGAGACGGTCCGACGGTCCTGATCGAGGGCGGCAACCATGGCGACGAATATGAGGGGCCGATCGCGCTCGGCGAGCTTCTGCGCGAGATCGATCCACGGGATATAGCCGGTCGCATCATCGCGATTCCGGCCATCAACATTCGGGCCGTCGAGGCCGGCACCCGCACCTCCCCGGTCGACGGGTTGAATTTCAACCGCAGTTTTCCAGGCGATTTCAACGGCACGCTGACAAGCCAGATAGCGGCCTATGTGCATGACATCCTGTTTCCGAAGGCCGACTACTTCCTGGATCTCCACTCCGGCGGTTCGTCCCTGATGATCCTGCCGAGCGCGATCATCGAGCCCTCCCCGACCGCGCAGGGGCATCGCAAGAACATCAAGGCGACGCTCGCCTTCGGGGCGCCGACCGTTGTCATGGTCGACAATCTCGGTGAAACCCGGACCTCGACCGCGTCCGCCAATCACCAGGGGCTGATCGTCATCGGCAGCGAGATGGCCGGCGGCGGCCTTGTCAGTCCGGATGCGTTGGCCATCTGCCGCAGGGGCATCCGCAATGTGCTGAAACATGCAGGCGTCCTGAAGGGCGCGCCTGACATTGCCCCTGGCGCCAACGCACGCGTGCTCAAGGTGCCCGGAAGCGAAGGCTATCTGCTTTCCGAGGAGGACGGTGTTTTCGAACCCTTGAGCCCGCTCGGCAGTGCCGTCAGCAAAGGCGACCTTGCCGGACGCCTTCACTTCCTCCACACGCCGTCGCGCGCGCCCATCGATCTCCTTCACCCCATCGACGGCATCGTTTTCGCCAAGCGTCAACCCGGCCGCGTGCGCCCGGGGAATTGCTGTTTCGTGCTGGCCAACGAATATCCGGAGGCACTGACCGATGAGCCATGAAGACATCATGGCGGCTGCCCGGCGCATTGCCCCCTTCATACGGCGCACCCCGGTCGTCAAGCTCGACCATGCCACGGGCGCGAACCTCCAAAATGATGTCTATTTGAAACTCGAATGCCTCCAGGTGAGCGGCTCCTTCAAGATCCGGGGCGCCACGAACCGGGTGAAAACGCTCGAGCCGGGCCGGATCGAAAACGGACTGGTCGCCGCATCCGGCGGCAATCACGGCCTGGCCACCGCCTATGTGGCTGCCCGGGCCGGCGCTCCCGCCACCATCTACCTGCCGAACAATGCAAGCCCGCTGAAGGCGCGCCCTGATTGATGAAATTCTCAATGATGCTGACCTGTTTTTCCAGGCTGCCCTCGGCGCGGGCGAGCATCTCGGCTATCTCTCCCTTTCCACCCGCGCCGATGTCGGTCGCGCGGTGAAAGCCGCCGAAGGCGCACGCGAGACCATGCGCAAGATGGGAACCTTCGCACGCGCTCAATTGTGCATGCGCATCGCCGACGCGATCGACAGGCGCGCCGAAGAGCTTGCCCACCTGCTCTGCCTGGAACAGGGTAAGCCCTTCCACAGCGAGGCAAAGGCCGAAGCATCGGCGGCAGCTCTCGGTTTCCGCAATGCGGCAGAGCAGATGAAGTGGCTGGAGACGGCGGCGTTTCCCCTGGCCGATGCCAACAAGCGCGCCTTCAGCTTCCTGCAGCCGAAGGGCATCTTTGCCATCATCACGCCGTGGAATTTCCCGCTCGCCCTGCCCTGCCTCTACTATCTCGGACCGGCCGTCGCAACGGGCAACACCGTTGTCTGGGTGCCGGCGCCGACGACATCGCTGATTGCCACGGCACTTGTCGAATGCTTCATCGAGGCGGGCTTGCCGGACGGCGCCATCAATCTCGTTCTGGGAGATGGTGCGGAGGTGGGCGACGAGGCCGTCGTTCATCCGGGCACCCATGCCATCGGCTTCACCGGCAGTTCCGCCACCGGCGCGACGATCGCCCGGCGTGGCGCGGGCAAGCCGCTTCTGCTCGAAATGGGCGGCAACGGTCCGACCATCGTCCTGGCCGATGCCGATATCGACATGGCCGCCGCCCAGGTGGGGGGCGGCTGCTTTGCCAATGCCGGGCAGATCTGCACGGCCACCGAACGCGTGCTGGTGCATAAATCCGTCCACGACCGTTTCATCGAAGGTCTGGTGAAAGCGGCCGCGAAGGTGAAAATGGGCGACCCTTTCGATCCCGCGACGACGATGGGTCCGATCAACAATGCGGTGGCCATCGACAAGGTGCTCAGCCACATTGCGGACGCCCGCGCTCGTGGCGCCGAGATCGTCACCGGCGGCAATGTGGCGTCGGGTTTTGCCACCAATCTCTATTTCGAGCCGTCGATCGTCACAGGACTGACCCGGGAAAGCCTGCTCAACGTCGAGGAATCCTTCGGGCCGGTTGCACCCGTGCTGACCTTCGAGACCGACGAGGAGGCGATGGAACTTGCGGCGTCCAGCCCCTACGGCCTGTCGGCCGCGGTCTTCACCAGCACCATCAAGAACGCCTTTGCCTTTGCTGAAAGCCTGAGGGTCGGCATCGTCAACATCAACGAGATGAGCTGCTATTGGGAGCGCATATTCCTGCCGGCGGCGCCGCCGGGACGCAGAGCGGCCTCGGCCGCACCGGGGGGCGGCACACGCTGATGGAAATGTGCGACCTGAAGACGACTACCGTGGACGTCACTCGCTGACATTCAAGGCCCGCGCCTTTAGCGCGGGCCTCCCGTGCGACCGTATGCCGTTCGGCAGCAAGCTGTCAGATGGACCGGCGCAGGCTGTCGGCCATTTTCTCGCCAATCATGATCGAGGTCAGGTTGGTGTTTGCCTGGCAATCGAGCGGCATGATCGACGCATCGATAACCCGCAGCCCTTCAAAACCGTAGACCCGGCATTCCGGATCGACCACGGCCTCGCCGGGCCTCCCCATGCAACAGCCGCCGATCCCATGCTGCGCATCGGAAGACTGCGCCAGCAGGAAATTGTCGACCTCCTCGTCGCTTGCCGTTTCGAGCCATGACAAAGGCAGATCGGAATCCCCCAGCAGGACGCGCTCGGCGATCGCCTGGATCGGCACCTGCCGGGCAATCTCGCCAAGGTGGCGATAGGCGATACGCATGCGCTGAAGATCCATTGGATCGTCCAGCATGTTCTCTTCCACGATCGGCTGGTCGAAGGGATTGGCGGAACGCAACTGCACGGTGCCCCGGCTCTTGGCCTCCATCAGGATCAGATTGACCATGGCCTCGCCGAACTGGGCGCTGTCGGACTCCACGCCGATACCGCCATGGTTCATGGCGACGTAGAGGATGTCGTCGCGCTCGGCACCCAGCACGCCGGAACTCATCCGCACACAGCAGTTGGTATGCCGCGCGTCGACATCGGTCGCCTTGAATTCCGGCTTCAGCTTCAGTTCGATGCGGCAATAAGGATGGTCGAAGAAACCTTCGCCGACCGGCAGATCGGCAAGCACCTCGATGTCCTTTCGATTCAAGAGAGCCGCCGGACCGATGCCCGAGCGCTGCAGGATGACTGGAGAGTGGATGGCGCCGGCCGAGACGATGACCAGCGGCGCCTCGAATTTGCGAACCTGACCGGCCACGATGGCCAAAACGCCGATCGCTTTCTTGCCATCGAAAAGCACCTTGTCCACTGTCGCCTGCCCGATGATGGTGAGGTTCGGCCGGTCGCGGGCAGCTTCCAGATAGCCGTCATTGACCGACACGCGCTTGCCGGCTCGACTGTTGATGGGATAGGTGCAAGCCCCTTCGGCATCCGGAGCATTGAGATCGTCATGCCAGGGATGGCCGAGGGCCATCGCGCTTTGGCGCATGGCCTTGTCGACGCTTCCCCAGCTTTCGACAGGCGCGCGGTAGATCGGAATCGGGCCATCGCTGCCGTGAAAATTAGCCGCGATCGGGTCATCCTCCAGCCGGCAGAAGAAGGGCAGCACGTCGGCTCCCGACCAGCCCTTGCATCCGATTTCCTCCCAGCGGTCGAAGGCATGGAGCACGCCGCGAATGGCAATCTGCCCATTGACGGCCGTCGAACCGCCAAGCCCCTTGCCGCGCCAGTAGACCCGATGCTCCTGCCGCTTGGTGCGGCGAGCCATCAGGTCGGGGTACATATATTGTTGCTGAAAATGATCGGGAAGCAGCAGGTTGAAGGGATTTGGACTCGCCATCTCGGCAGGTTGCTCGCCGCTCCGGTAGTCCGGCCCCGCTTCCAGCAAAAGCACGTTCGTGGCCGCATCTTCGGTGAGCCGGGCGGCAAGGACAGCCCCGGCTGCGCCGGCTCCGACAACGATGACATCAAAGGGCATGCCGCACTCCCTACATCCGACCAATGCACGGCTCACTCGACCGCGACATCATCTTTGATTTCATTGTGCACGATCATCTGCTGGCATTCAGGCTCGGCGACGGACGCCGGAACCGACCACCTTAGCCGCCGTTGCACGACAGCAAGATCATCATGATTTGTTTTATATGTAAATATGATTTCGTATATGAACCCATCGGAAGTATCTCTTTTCACCATCTACTCCATACGGCGCGACGAACCCCGGTGCTTTCCGTCCCCCCTGCCGGCGGTTCTCACACCGTCATCGTCCATCGCCTTTTGATGTCGATCGGCCCTCGATAAAAGCGGTGTTCGACGCGCTGCCCTTCCACGTCGCCCCCAGGGAACAACTGCTTCCATGGAAAGTTAGTCCATGGCTACACCGCCGGTGAGCTTTCACGACGATCCAAGGGAGACAAATCATGGCGACTGCAAAAAGAGCGACGACCAAGGGACTGGAGGCTTTGTTCCTCGATGGGCTGAAGGACATCTACTACGCTGAAAAGAAGATACTCAAGGCCTTGCCGAAGATGGCAAAGGGCGCCGAATCCGAGGAGGTGGCTGCGGCCTTCGAGAAACATCGCATGGAAACCGAAGGCCAGGTTGATCGGCTCGAGCAAGTGTTCGAACTTATGGACAAACCGGCTCGCGGCAAAACCTGTCCGGCGATCGACGGCATTCTTGAGGAAGGGTCGGAAATTCTCGACGAATACAAGGGCGACCCAGCCCTGGATGCTGGGCTGGTCGGCGCGGCACAGGCCGTCGAACATTATGAAATCGCGCGCTACGGCACGTTGGTCGCGTGGGCTGAACAGCTTGGCAAGAGCGACGTGGTCAAGCTCCTCAACGAGACATTGAAAGAGGAGGTCGCGACCGACGAAGCGCTTTCCGGGCTGGGCGAAGGCGGTGTCAATGAGCGCGCCCTGGAGCAAGCTGCCTGACTGGGCGTCCTGACTGATGTCGCCTCGGCGAAGCCGCCGGGGCGACTTTCGCGACCCCAACCGCGGCGTCGTCGATAGCACCTCTTTCAGATGCAATCAGACCCACCCCGATACTTCGGGGTGGGTCTGCTGAAATCACCCGCGATCAGCGGTTTTTGTGACTTTGTTCGCCAGCTTTCACGTGCTGTTCGTGGGTTCCACCACGCATGCCGGATCCATCGCCCTGCTGCCGTTGACCACCACCAGCGGCCTGCTGTTGCTGACGGTTTTTATTGTCGGCATTCTTGTGGCTCTGCTGGCCTGCCTTCACATGCTGTTCGTGGCTACCACCTTGATTGGGCATTCTTCTTCTCCTTCACAATGCACGAGGCGACAACCGCCTCGATTGCCTAAGAAGAGTCAGGCGCGAACGTTCCCTTACGTAACATTTTGTGAAGACCCTCAGACAAGCCGGGCGTTCGAAGGAGCTTGAGATGGATGCCGACCCGGCGAGCATTGCGCCAACCTCGGGAGTAAGGTGCGTTGCACTGTCCCGCTGAATTGAAATGGGTGGTCTCGAAAGCTTGCTGGATAGCGAGATGCGCACCTTGCCACGCCGTTTATGCATTTGCGCGGAACGGTGGTGCTGTTCGCGTAGGCCGCATTGGGAGTCATCAGAGGTGCCATGAGAACCGCGATTGTCGAGATGGCGGTGAATGTTTTCGTCAAGCTGCGTAGCATGATCGAATTCCATCCTTGGATTCAGTTGAGGTTCAGGTTCGACCGCTCAGCCTTTTGCGGATGTCCGTCTGGCGTTGCGGCTGTGATGTTGGGCAACTCAGCGTAATTCAGCGTGAAATAACGATCATCGTTCCCCGGTGTCTTCGCATGATCGTCGAGAGATGATTTCCGGTCTTCGCGGCCCGTGCATCCGGATGGCTGTCAATGGAGGCTCGGCAGGCGACCCGCTTAGACAATGTCGTCGGCCAGGGCTGCAAGGCCCCGCCGACACAGAAGCTCGCCGCGGGATAAGGCTGGCCGAGGCAATTGAGAGAAGTAGATCAACCGTCACCTTGCAGGAACCGCCAATGCGATCTGCCTGTTAGCCTGGACGGACCCATTCCAGCGCAATTCACGTTGAGATCACGCGGAGCACTGCAAAGCATGCGTCATAAGGGAGGAACCCGACATGACGCTCAACATCAATAAGCCGCTGCGTGTAGCCCCAGTCGAAATTTCAGCTCGCGAAACAGCCTCATCCTTCACGGTTCGGTCTCCGCGCCTCCTTGCTTGGCGCAGCGCGTTAACGGCACGGATGTCTGGCCCTGGGGGAGCCTACAATGTCGGCAACCTCATTGGTCTTTGTCAGGGGATTACGGCGCAGATTCTCGTATCCGGCGATCTGAACCAACTCCTCTGGACAGGCGCGCCGGCCGCCATCAGCCATTATTTGACGGGCAATTTCGCTGCGATCGCAATGACCTCGGCGACGGCGATCTTCTTCGCCAGCGGCGAGATCTACCATCGCGCCTGGAACGGGCGTCTCAAGCCTAGGGAAAATCTCAACCGCCTGGGTGATTTCCTGTCCGGCGTTGGTGCCGGTTGCCTTGGCCTGGCCCTGTTTGAACTTGGCCATCCGTTGCTGGCGTTGACATCGGGCCTGCTTCATTCCGTTGGAAAATTCGGCAGTGCTTGCCACCGACCCGGTGTCCGGATCCTCAACTTGTCGGAATACGGCCCCGACCCGTTTCGCGTCATGGTCCTTCTCAGCCGGCTGCCGGCCCTCATCGCCGCCGGGACAGAACTCTGTGCATCGCTGTTCAAATTCGAAGTCGAACAGCCACAGCATTGGTCTACGCCCGCCAGCCTTCTCGTTTGTTACCTGCTCTGGTCCTGGGCTGACCTGCTTCTGTTCCGATCGAGCCAACCTCGCGCAGCCCGCGATCATTCCGCCGGCTGATCAAGCTTCGCTATTCCAACCTCATTTGGAGAGACACCATGTTTGGATCATCATCCGACAATTCCGCAGAACAGATCGGCCGCTCCTATCCCTTGCAGCGACGCATCGGCACGATCTGCGTTTTCGGCGGCGCCATGCTTGGCAACGATCCCGACCACGCCCGTTGCGCCACCATCCTTGGCGAGACGATAGCCGCAGCAGGTATTCGCCTGGTCTATGGCGGTGGCTGTGATGGCCTGATGGGCCAGGTGGCTATTGCCGCAGCAGAAGGGGGTGGAACCGTGATCGCGATCACCCCGCAGTTCCTGATCGAGCGGATGAGAATGCTATTATCGGGATGCCAGACGATTTCAGTTCCCGACATGAGTATCCGCAAACAGCTCATGTTTGACTACGCGGATGCATTTGTAGCCTTGCCTGGCGGCATCGGAACCGTTGAGGAACTGACCGAGGTCATGACGCTTCGCAAGCTGGAAAGGCACTGCAAGCCGCTGGTCCTGGCGAATTTCAAAGGCTTCTGGTCACCACTTCTCGGCGTCTTCGAGAGCATGTCCGAGGCTGGCTTCATGAACTCGTCAACTCGATGCACGCAAATGGTTTCGGCAACCCCGGAGGCCATCCTTCCGCTTCTTCAGCGCAGCGTCAGTTTCGAGCAGAACGAACCGCCAACGCCCGTCCTGCTGCCCACCATCCCCGTCTTGCGCAGATCACATATATCGAGTGCTGGCCCCGGATAGATCGCGAACCAAAAGACGCGTTCTTCCGCGCAACACCAGCCACCTCGACGATGACGGGGTCCGTCGGCCCCGATCATCGCTTTCAAACCCGATCACAAACCGTTGGAGCCATTGCCCGCTGTGGTGATGCGATCAATCATGTCCAGATTCAAGGCAAATTCCTTGCTAATGCTTGCTGCGCTCATTTGGGGAGTGGGCAATGTGTCCCACAAGACCATACTGGCCCACCTCGATCCCATGGCGGTTGTTTTCCTGACCAGCGTGATCGCCGGACTGGTGACGTTGCCATTCGCGGTGCGGGAGCGCGACCCCGAAACCAACACCGGCTGGTTTCCAAGTGTGGCGAGAGTGGTTCTGCTTTTTGCCCTCGGCTGTGTGGTCCAGCAATTGTCCTATGTCAGCACGACGGTGACGAACTCGAGCCTCCTTATCAGCGCTTCCACTGTTATCACGCCGATCGCCGCGTGGCTGATCATGAGGGAGCGTCCAAGTGCACTGATCCTATTCGTCGCAATTCTGACGGTCGTGGGATCGGCTCTCCTGGCGGGCGGCTTCAATGGTTCGGCAACCGCCGGCGACGCTTTCGCCGTCCTGACTGCAATCTGTTTTGCAGTATGGACGGTCGAACTCGGGCGGCATGTGCAGGCACATGGCCATCCCTTCGCGACGGCGGCCGCACAGTTCATCGGCACGGCCGTTGCCACGCTACCTTTCGCCCTGCAGGGCACAATGACATTTCAGGCAATTATGGCAGCATGGCCAGAACTCATCATGCTTGGTGTGTTCTCGACCGCTGTCGGCTTTTGCCTGCAGACTTCTGCACAGCGCTACACCACTTCGTCCCATGCGGCGGTGATTTGCAGCGGAGAGGGTGTGTTCGCCGCCATTTCCGCTGCCGCTCTGCTTGGTGAACGGCTTTCGCCCGACGGGCTTCTGGGTGCGGGCGTCATTCTGTCCTGTGTGCTGTTCACCGCCGTCTCGGCGGGCCCGAAGCTCGATCCGTCAGTGTCATGATCGCCTCGGCAATGTCGCTCTGCTCTGGGGCCGCGCCATTCAGACCACCGACGGGCAAGTCTGTTTCTACTCCCGGATTCATGCCAAGCTACTCGCCTGGCCGCATTCATCCTTCTGGAAAACGAGGTCTACTTCGATGCTCCACGGCGAAACGTCCTCCTTCGAAGCCGCCAACATACCGAACCGGTCAAACCAGAATTCAGACGACGGCCTCAACGACAAGCCGACCTTGCGAGGCATCAGGCTCTTCCCGTCCCTGGCGGACGTGCCGATCGCCTTGTTTGACGCAACCGAAGACGAGAGCGCCATCGACCGCACCAAGGCGGGCTTGCTGGACATCACGGCGGAAATGGTCGGCCCGACCGATGGACTTGAAGGCAGCGATCTCAGCCCTACGCCAGCCGGTTTTACCTATTTCGGCCAATTCGTGTTCCATGACATCGTCTTCAGCCAAATATTCGGATTGCCCAAGCCGACAGGCAAAACCCATCATTTGAAGAACGCGTCCTCGCAAGGCCTTGACCTTTCGGGGCTCTATGGGCGGGGGCCAATCGTCGACGCCCATCTCTACGATGTTGCGGATGGGGCGGACCTGTCGGCTTGCCGCTTTCCGATCGGCTTGCCTTGCATGAAAGGCAGTATGCTTCCGGTCGACGGTAAGACCATGCAAGGCCGTGATTTGCCGCGCATCGACTTCTCGGGCAAGTTTATCAGTGTCGAGGGTCGGCGATCGCCTTATCGGCCCTTGGTGGCGGATCCGCGAAACGACGACAATCTTGTCCTGTCGCAACTGCTCTGCACACTCATGGGCATCCACAACAGGATCGTGGATCTGCTGCTTGGCATCGGCACCGACCCAGCAGAAGCTTACAAGCGTGCCAGGATCTATCTGACCTCGGTTTACCGCACTGTGATCATCAACGACTATCTGAGAAAAGTTCTGGCTCCGGAAATATGGGACCATTTTTTCGCCAGTGACGATTTTCTTGGCGCCGGAGTCTCGGCACTTGAGACTTTCAATGCGCTGCCTTTGGAATTCACCTTCGGTGCGTCGCGCTTTGCCCACGCCATGGTCCGGCAGTTCTATGTCGTGAACGACAGGTCGGTCGAAGAACCAGCCAATCTGCGCAAAATGCTGTCCTTTTCCAGCCTGCGCCCGGGTGGGGAGATTCCAATACCCGAGAACTGGATTGTCGACTGGAACCGGTTTGCCTCAGCCGACACCCCGTCGAAAGCTCAAAGTGCCCGGCGCATAGGACCATTCCTGTCGAAAGAACTGACGATTGCCGGCCTGAGTGCGGAATTGAACGGCACAGTCCGGCCGGTTGCCTTCATGGATTGCTGGCGCTGTTACGACCTTGGTTTGCCATCCGGGCAGGACGTGGCCGGTGCGGTGAAGACCGCCCTGGGCGACAACAGTATCGATGTGCCGGTCCTGACGGGCAATGACATGCTTCCCACGGCCGCCTGCGCCAAACGTTACGTCTACAACGCCGGCCGACTTCGGGCCGCTTTGCAACGGTACCCGGAGTTCCTGAGGCAAACACCTCTCTCCTACTATATCATCCAGGAGGCGTCCGTTCTTGGTAATGACGGCAGCCATCTTGGCCCAGTTGGCTCCTATGTGGTGGCCGCCACGATCGCATCCGCACTGTTCAAGGCTGCCGATACGGATATCACCTCTCGCAGGCTCATTCCGGACGTAGAGCCAAAAACGCTGGCAGGACTGCTCGATCTCAATGATACTGCGAAGGTATCGGATGAAGTGCTTGGCGGCCTGCTCGGCAGTCAGGGTTTTCAATAGCGCTGATAACGGCAGTGCTACAGTGCTCAATCTGGTTTAGCGGGGGAAGTGGACATGGTGAAGTTCAAAGATGTGCAGTTCGAGGCGCTTGGCGAATTCATCCGAGACCTGATCAAGGATCCGGCCAAGCAAGCGATCTTCAGAAGTGGAGATCAGGAGGCGATGAAGGACCTGCTGCGTGGGTTCATGACGCCCAGGGACAAAACCTGGGAGGAGATCACCATCCAACCATACTTCGACCAAGACCTGATCGTGAACATCGCCTTTCCCTTCACCGGCGACGTCGAGCAAACGATCGCCACCATTGCGCCGGCGGATGGACCCGGTGAGGACTATACATTTCCCGATCACTACAATCTCGACCCGAACGCCGGCCCGCCCGATCAAATAAAGAAAAACCGTTTGAGCGCATATCATAAGCGCCTCGGCGACTACGTGATGTCACGCTGCAAGTGAAACCCGGCGCAATTGCGAGCAACGGTTCGGCCGTGTCAGCCCGACTGGGCTGCCAATTCGATGCCACGGGCCAGCTTCTCCTGATCGACTGGTAACCGGATCGGAAAAGCGGTCTTGAACCACTCCACGGCGACAGCGCGGTCAAGCCTACCCGGCCCTTGCCACGCCGCCGTTAGGTTGCGTAGAAAACGTCTGAACTCATCCCCGGCCTCGCGGTTGCGTTTCAGCAACGCAAGTGCCGCCGCCGACCAGCCGTGGATGTCGGCGAACAGTTGATCGCTCTTGACCGCAGCGGCCACGCACCCCTCCAGATCATTGGCGAGAAAGGCAATGGTCGCCTGGTAGCCATGATAGTGAGCGTCGGGCATGGGATTGAGGTCGAAACTGCGCTTCGAAAGCTCCGATGCCCGTTGATGATCACCCATGAAGGAGCTGGCCAGCGCGTAGGCAATCAACGTCGCGGGGTTCCCGGCATTTTGCTCATGTGCAAGGCTGAAGTGAAAATCGGCCAGCTCCCAGCGTCGCGCCAGAAGGTGGCTCCAGGCCAGATTTACCTGGTTGCGGTGGTCGAATGGGTCGAGCAGAACCGAACGCTTGGCCAGTTCGAATGCGCGCTTTAGATCCTGCTCGATCGACGATGCACCCGGAACGACGATCCAACGCGAGTTGAGCACCGCAGCGAGGCTGGAATAGGCGCAGGACAGATCGGGATCAAGCCGGATGGCTTCCTCGTAGCGGGCGATGGCAGCTTCTTCGGTGTCCTTTCGCCACATGATCGAAAGCCGCTGTCCGTCCAGCCAGCAATCATAGGCCGAGAAATGGTTCGGGGAAGCTTGCGATATGCGATGCAGCCTGGCACTGGACAAGGCAATCTGCAGGCGCGCGGAAAAGCGTGCGCAAACTTCATTGAAGGCCGAGCGCCAGGAAGACGGATCCGACGGAACGGTGAGAACGAAGGCTTCTCCTTCTTGCAGGAAGTCATAGCAGGTAATTTGGAACACTGCTGGTCCATCCGTGTCGATCAGACGGATGAGGACGCCGATATCCACGTGTTCGCCTGCCGCCTGATGCATCTGATCCAGTGAGAATTCACCGGCTTGCAACTCCGTTGACACGGCTGTCCAATGCCTAAATCGGGAAATCGAAGCCAGAAGCTCTGTCGCCAAGGCAAATTGCAGGTGTTCGTTCTCTGCTTCGCGCCTGGCAATGATGATGGCGATTGTCGGCTTCCCTGGGATGCGGCTGTCGTGATCGCTTTGCGCAAGGTCGGGGTCAGCCGCCCGCTTTTCACCGTCGTTGCCCGGCTTGAGCGCCTCTAGAAGGTGGAGGATTTCTGCCGGTGGTCGCAGATCCATGTCCGCTTTGAGTTCGGCCGCGTAGCGGTCGAAGAACGCTAGGGCGCGGGCATAACCGCTTTCCTCACAGACCCTCCGAATGGTCTCCACCACGGCATCGTCGAAAAACGGATCAAGTTGCAGGATGCACGCAGCGATGGATTTGCGCTGTCTCGGGTCTGTCTCGGCCGCCAGCCAGGCTGCGAGCCGTGTCACCAGCCTGTCGGTTATCATCGTCGACTGCATTCTCAGCCAGTTGTCGAAGACAGGATCGCAATCGTCCAACCCGGCGCAAAGTCCATCCCTGGCTTTGGCCAGCAGGAGCAGCGCACCGTCATAATTGCGGTCGTCGAGCGCACGTTCAAGCTCATCGATGTCGGAACGGATTGCAGTCGGATCGATTCCCAGGACGAGCTTGTCGACCGCGAGGTAATTAAGCCTGGTCTCGCTTGCCAGGCGTCGGAGATCCTTTATGCACTGGCGCAGTGATCCGCGCGCATGCTCCTCGTCCTGCTCGCTCCAAAGCAATGCCGCCAGTCGCCCGCGCGTCTCGCGTGACCTGCCGCTCAGTAACAGATAGGCGAGAATCGCGCAGGCCTTCCGCTTGCCCAACGAGAACGTCTCCGAGCCCTTGCGAAGCTCGAAACCGCCGATTAGCCTAATCGCCAGACCGTCTGTGGAAATTGTCAACTCCGCCGGCTATCGTCTCGGTCGCCAACGGGCGCCCACCGCTTACCCTACGTAAACAGCAGAAGCCAAGATATTGAAAGAGCCAACATGCTGTTGCGCGGGTCGCATTGGACAACGCTTGCTCTGCTGATGCATCACGGCCGGCCGATGACGGTGAACCAAGACGACCCGACCTGGGACCGCCAGTCGAGTGAAGATGATTTGGATGTTTTGGAGAATCTGGCTGCGACCCTTGTCGCTGCGCCCGAGAATGGGCTGCCCCTTTTGCACTTCGCGACACGCTACGACATTGGCGTTGAAGTGTTCGATGTTCCGGGTGGATTCCTGGCTATGTCCAACATTGCTCCATTCGAAGGGAATGAGAAACGATTCACAGCAAGTGGCAAAGGCTTTGATGCCGGCACGGCCGTGCTGTCTTGCCTCGGAGAGGCCGCGGAGATTTCCAGCTGGGCCTGCAGAGCCGAAGACGTCACGGCGTCAGCACGCATCGGCTCTCCAGGCGATGGAATGAGGATCGATGCGATTCAGGTATTGGGCTTTTCGCTGGAACAGATCCGACATCGCGATCGGCTCAACAGAGTGTGGCGTGGCTGGGACAGTATCCCTTCAACGGATCATCTGAACAATCCTCAGCTATGGGCGTCCGTTCGCAGCTTCCATGACGATAGGGTCGCGCTTTGTCCGGCGTTTCTCTGCTATGGCCGCTTTGGTGACGTCGCATATGGCGATTGCAGCTTGAACGTCGACACCAATGGTTGCGCCGCTGGCACAACGCGGGCCGATGCAAGAACCCGCGCCTTGCTTGAACTCGTCGAACGAGACGCCACAGGGATATGGTGGCACCGAGGCTCCCTGAGAAAGCGGCTGGATATCGCGCGGCTTGATGACCAAGGCTTGGCGTCTCACATCCAGCAGCATCGCCAAGAAACGGGACGCAGGCTCTGGCTTCTCGATATCTCGTCCTTCCGCACGGCCATCGTGACGGCGGCGATCAGCTGCGAAGACAGTGGCGAGCATATGGCGGTGGGTTTCGGGTGCAGCTTCGATATGGTTGCTGCCGCCCGGTCCGCGTTTTTGGAATTGATACAATCCGAAGCTGCGATGCAGGCCCATGCCGAAAGGGCAGAACGGCCCCGTAATAAAACGATGAGCGATGACGATTGTCGGATGACCCGCTGGAAGCGTTTCGCTGACGTGCGCAACTTTCGTTTCGCCATCGGCAGGCCTGCCGACGGCCTGGAAAGCGCTGGCGAAAGCAACGTCACCGACCTGCTGAATGAAATCGGCGAAGTTTGTGGTTCGCAGGTCTGGTTCGCCGATCTTTCGCGATCCGAGATTGGTATCCCCGTTGCAAAGGCGATCTGCGAGGGATTATCCCATTTCAAAGCGCGCTGGGGCTGCCACCGAAACGCCGCACCTTCCATCGCAAGTGATTCGAGCAAAACAGCAGGCCGCCTCTCGCAGGCCAGAAAACTTTTGATCTAATTGTTACAGGCAATGACGACACGGTCACGTTGGAGACCCGTCGCCGGTTACAGGACGCTGATGAGGAAGCCGGCGTTACGATTGTGGGCGGGGCCAGGACTTCGTGTACGTCGGGATTTGCTCAAGCAGGGGCTCCGAGTTCGCCGGGATCTCGTACAGCAGGGAAGTTGAGTGAACCCCTGTTGACTTGAGGGCGCGAACGCTGCTGTTTTGGGTCGCAAAGCCGCCCGACGGCTAGCGGTGCAAGAAGGGCGAAAAAAGCGGACTTTTGTCGAGATATCTAGGGCAAACCGAAGCAATCCGTGGGACCGCACACCGCCGACCAATGTCTGGATCTCTTAAGACGCTGGTGCGCGCGAACTCGGCAGATGCAAACTTGTGTCTCCAGATCGGTGTTCGACTATCCGGCTAAGGTTGCGCCCAGTCGCTTGGAAATCGAAACAATCCAGGCTCGCAGCTCAGGACCAAAAGGCTTCTCAAGAATGGCCCGATCCCAAGCCAAAAAATAAGGTTCCGGCAGCCTGATCCGCTTGTCGAACGGGGCGACGAGCCTGCCCGACGCGATATCG
Source organism: Mesorhizobium sp. BR1-1-3 (assembly GCF_020165455.1). Taxonomy (NCBI): domain Bacteria; kingdom Pseudomonadati; phylum Pseudomonadota; class Alphaproteobacteria; order Hyphomicrobiales; family Phyllobacteriaceae; genus Mesorhizobium; species Mesorhizobium sp. BR1-1-3. The sequence goes on along the minus strand of NZ_JAIUIC010000010.1, from coordinate 87,478 downwards.
TCGGCAGCCATCGACAGTTGCGCCAGCACAAAGCCCCTTCCGTTGGCCGCCGCATCGATCGCCGCGCTCGACAGGGAAAAGGCCACTTCGCCGGATGTTCTGCGGTGCACCGCGCCGATGCTTGCGGCCCATTCCGCCCATGTCGGCGGCGAGCGGTGATCGCGGGCCCATTCGATGCTGAGAAGCGGCAGATCGAGAATATCGGCGGGCTTGCCGACCGGATGTTTCGCCAGCAGCGTCGGCGAGCAGGCCGGCACCACCCAGTCGGTGAACAGTTCGGTGTAGTGCTCGAAATCACGATATTTCGTGCCGTACGAAATACGGAAGTCAACTTGTTCGGCGCCCAGCCTTGGCTCCGTCTCGGCGCCCACCAGCCGCACGGTCGCGCCGGGGTGGTCGACCTGCCAATCCAGGAGCTGCGGGCCGATCCATTTGCTGGCCAACGACGGCAGGCAGGAGATGGTCAAAGTGTCCGCGGACCGGGCCTGTTCGATGAGATCCTGGGCGTCGCGAATGTGTTCGAAGCCGACGGCAACCGCTGCGTGGTAAACGCGGCCCAGCGCGGTAAGGGCGACACTCCTGCCGCGCCGTTCCAAAAGCCGCGCCTCCAGGGCGTCTTCGGCCTTGCGGATCTGCTGGCTGACCGCGCCGACGGAGACGCCGAGTTCGTTGGCGGCCGCCGTCACACTGCCACGCCTCCCGAAAGCCTCGAAGGCCTGTATCGCACGCAGTGGGGGCGTCTTCTTCACCTGGGCAACGATCCTGGGGTCAGCTTGATTTAGTTTTTCTAAAATAGAACGCAGATGCAAGCCCTATGTCGTCCCAGGCCCGCAAGATATTCGTTTAGGCGTCACAAGCTCGGGAGGACGCCATGTTTCTTCGAAACTGCTGGTACGTTGCCGCATGGGACCATGAGGTCGCCGACAGGCTGGTGCCGACCCGGATACTTGGCGAGGATATTGTCCTCTATCGCCGGACCGATGGCGTGGTGGCGGCGCTCGAGGATGCCTGTCCCCACCGCAAGCTGCCGCTGTCCATGGGCCGCATCAAGGGCGACACTGTCGAATGCGGCTATCACGGGCTGACCTTCGACAGCACCGGAACCTGTACGCGCGTGCCCGGTGCTGAAAAGATACCGCATGTGGCATGCGTTCGTTCCTATCCGATCGCCGAACGTTACGGGCTGCTGTGGATATGGATGGGCGAAACGGCAAAGGCCGACCCCGCGCTGATTTTCGCGGTCGACCACTGGGGCGATCCGGCATGGGGCGTCAATCGCGGCGAGTCCATGGCGCTCGATTGCAACTACCTCTACATGACCGACAACCTGCTCGACCCCTCGCATGTGTCTTGGGTCCACCAGTCCTCCTTCGGCGGAGTTCAGGCGATGGAGGATGCGCCACTCGAAACCACCGTAGGCGCGGACGGCGTGACCGTGTGGCGCTGGGTGGTCGATGCCGCGCCGGCGCCCTTCTATGCGCCTTTCCTCAAATTCTCAGGCAATTGCGACCGCAAGCAGCACTACGAAGTGCGCTACCCCTCCAACGCCATCATCAAGGCGATCTTCGTGCCGGCCCGCACGGGCGGCGAGGGCAAGCCGCTGCACGAGGACGTGTTCCTCATGGACTCCTACAACTTCATGACGCCGGTCGATGAGAACCAGACGAAATATTACTGGTTCCAGATGCGCAATTTCGCCCCCGACGATTTGGAGGTTTCCCGCCAGTTCGCCACCTCTGTGCGCGGCGCCTTCGACGAGGACCGCACCGTGCTCAATGCCGTGCACAAGGGCATGGCAAACAAGCGCACGCCCAATCTCGATCTGAAGATAGATGTCGGACCGCTGCGCTTTCGTCGGAACCTGGCCAAGCTGATTGCCAGCGAGAGCCAGCAATTGGCAGCTGCCGAATGAATGCATTCACCGCTCGCGACACCATCGCAAGAAGCGGATTTCGCGACCTGAAGGTGGTCGCGAAGGTGCGCGAAAGCGCCCTCATCACTTCATTCCATATCGAGCCGGTCGATCCACAGGACTGGCGCGACTTCCAGCCGGGCCAGTTCCTGGTGTTCCGGATTCCGGTAGCGCGGGAGGCCGCCGGCGAAAGGGGATATGTGCTGCGCAACTATAGTATCTCCTGTTCCCCAGACAGCGCTTCCTATCGGATCAGCGTGAAGCGTGAGGCAGCACCCGGGCCGGGGCTTCCCGATGGGATAAGCTCGTGCTTCCTGCATGACCGTATCGACGTCGGTGATGTGCTTCAGGCGGAAGGGCCGCGCGGCGATTTCGTGCTCGACAAGGCCAGCAACCGTCCAGTCGTGCTGCTCAGCGGCGGCGTCGGGCTGACGCCGATGGTGTCGATGCTGCATGCATTGGCTTCGTTGCCGGACCGCCGTGCCGTCTTCATTCACGCCTGCGACAACGGCGATGTGCATGCCTTGCGCGATGAGGTGACCGGCCTGGTCTCGACCCGTCCCGGCCTGACCGCACACTTCTGCTACCGGCACCCGTCCGAGCGCGACAAGGCCGAGCAGCGCTTCCATAGCGAAGGCATGATTTCGCGGGACGTGCTGCAGCGTTTGCTGCCGATCGATGACTATGATTTCTACCTCTGTGGCCCGCCGCCGTTCATGCAGGCGATCTACGTCATGCTGCGCGAGCTTGGCGCGCCAAGATATCGCATTGCCTACGAATTCTTCGGCCCGGCGACGGTGCTTGAGCCCGATGCAGTGCGAGTTCCCGCGGTTCCAGCGCAGCCGGCAAGGATCGAGCCGGCCGGGGAAGCGACAACCGTGGAATTTCGGAAGTCGGGCCTGACGGCCGTCTGGGATGGCTCGGCCGTATCGTTGCTCGACTTCGCCGAGAACCAAGGTCTGTTGCCGGAATTCAGCTGCCGGGCCGGCATCTGCGGCACATGCAAGTCGCGGCTGATCTCGGGCGACATCGCCTATTTCGAAGAACCGCTGGACGAGCTTGGAAGCGGCGAAGTGCTGTTGTGCTGCTCCAAGCCGCGCGGATCAGTCGTCCTCGATATTTGACAAGATTGCCGCGCGTGGGCGCGGGGAAACGGAAGTCGGGATTTGGAACAGTCGGTCAAACCAGCGTCGAGCCTGCCGCTCAATCCGCATATCGCCGCCTTGCCGCCCTACAATGCCGGCATGAACATCTCGATGGCGCGGGCGCTGAGTGGCCGCAACGATGTCGCCCGGCTGGCCAGCAACGAGAACCCGGATGGGTGTTCTCCCGCCGTCATGGCCGCATTGGCCTCCTCATCCTTCGAGCCATGGCGCTATGCCGACCCGGCCTGCACGGCGCTGCGGGCGGCGCTTGGCGAAAAACTGGCGATCGATCCTGGCATGATCGTTGCCGGCAATGGTTCCGAGGAGATGATCGCCGCCATCTCGCGCGCCGTCCTGGTGCCGGGCGCCTCGGTCGTCACCACGGTGCCGAGCTTCGGGCTGCATGAGATAGAGCCGCTGGCTGCCGGTGCCGATGTCGTCAAGATTGCGATGACACCCGAGATGGGGTTCGATCTTGCCGCGCTCGAAGCGGCGATCGCCGTTGGGCCACGGATCGTTTTCATATCCTCGCCGTGGAATCCGGTCGGGCCGGGTCTCGACCACGCTGGCCTGCGACGGCTGATCGGCGCCGTGCGGCCCGGCACGCTTCTTGTCCTGGACGAGGCCTATTTCGAATTCGCCGATCCCGGCGCGCCCGACGGCATCGAGGTCCTGCGTAACAGCAGCATCGACCATGTCGTGCTGCGCACATTTTCGAAGGCTTATGGCCTGGCGGGGCTGCGCGTTGGCTATGCCGTTTGTTCGGGCTTCGAACTGGCAAGAGTGATCGCGGCCGCCAAGACGCCGTTCAACGTCAATGCGGCAGCACAGGTCGCCGCTATTGCGGCACTGGCCGACGAAAGCTGGATGAAGGCGTCGGCGGGCCGCGTCAGAGCCGAGCGCGTGCGCACCGCCGCCGCACTTAAGGGCCTTGGTTTCCGGGTTGCCCAGTCGCAGACAAACTTCCTGTTCTTCGACTGCAAGGGCGACAGCTCCAGCGTTGCCGCCGGTCTCCTGAAGCAGGGGATCATCGTCAAGGCGTGGCGCGAAACCGGCTACGAGCACTATCTGCGCGCCACCATCGGCTTGCCGGCCGACAACGACCGGCTGATCACGGCGCTTCAGGGATTGGCGGGGCGATGAGCGGCCACGCGTCTCCCAGGCAAACGAACTGGATCGAGCAAGCGGTGCCGTTGTCGGTTGTCGACGCGATCCGCCGTGTCGTTGGCGCCTCGAATGTGCGGACCAGTGATGATGCCGGGGCGATCGACCTTGGTTCGAACGGGACGGATTGCGCCGCCGGCATCGTCGTTGCGCCTTCATCGACCGGCGAGGTCGCCGCGGTGGTGCGCATCTGCAGTCAAAATGAGATTCCGATCGTGCCGCAGGGCGGGCGGACCGGCCTTGTCGGCGGAAGTGTCTCGCGGCCGGGCGAGATCGTTCTTTCCCTGGCACGCATGAACCGGATCGAGCGGCTCGACCCCGTCGAGCGCGTGGCGATCGTCGGTGCCGGTGTTACGCTCGAAGCTTTGCAGTCTGCCGCATTTGAGCACCGCCTGGAGCCCGGTATCGATCTTGCCGCGCGCGGTTCGGCGACGATCGGCGGCATGGTGTCCACGAATGCGGGTGGCGTGATGGCCTTTCGCAACGGGGTCATGCGCCACCGCGTCCTTGGCCTGGAGGCCGTGCTGGCCGACGGATCGGTCTATTCCGATCTGACGCGGGTGGTGAAGAATTCCGCCGGCTACGATCTGAAGCATCTCTTCATCGGTGCGGAGGGCACGCTTGGCATCGTGACCCGCGTGGTCGTCAAGCTCGACCCTTCGCCCCGAGCCACCGCCACCGCGCTTTTCGGGCTGCCGTCTGTCGAAGCGGCGCTGCAAGTCATTCATCTGGCGCTTGAATCGGATACCGGAGTTTTGCGCGCGGCGGAGGCGATGTGGACCTCGTATTTCAGCCTGGCCGCAGCCGCGCATGAATGGTCCGAACCGAGCGTGCCGCTCGACCAGCCGCTGTTCCTGCTGCTGTCGCTTGGCGGCGCGCGCGAAGAGGCGCTGCGCGAAGATTTCGAGCGTATCTATTCGGAAGTGATGGAGCGCTATCCTGAAGCCACCGGCATCATTGCCGGCTCGCGGCGGCAAGAGGAAGACCTGTGGCGGTTGCGCGAAGACACCGGCGTGCTCTATCGCGCCCATCCCCAAGCGCCTTCCTTCGACGTGTCGGTGCCTCTGTCGGAAATTCCGGCCTATCTCGACAGAATCCTGCCCCGGCTCGCAGCGATCGAACCGGGTCTGGCGCCCTATGTATTCGGTCACCTGGCCGATGGAAACCTGCATATCATCCTCAACCGTCAGGGTCCGCTGGCGCCTGACGTAGCGGAGGCTGCCGAGAGCGTCCTGTACCAACAACTGCGGGAGATTGGCGGTTCTTTTTCCGCCGAGCACGGTGTTGGGTCCAAGCGCATCCATTCGCTGCTGGCGACGGTTGACCCGACGAAGCTCGCCGCGATGGAGCGGGTGAAACGAGCGCTGGACGATCAGTCGATCATGAACCCCGACAAGGTGCTTCCCTCCGACGCCTGGTTTGTCCGGTCCTCCAGGCCGCTCCTTTCCGGCAATGAGCGCCGATTGCCACCTCAGAACACGAGCGATCACAACGATGAATAGCCCCACGGTGGAACGACAGGGAATGAACGGATTGACCGCAACCGCCAGCGATCCGGTGGGATCGACCATGCGCCATGATGAGCCAGCCCCAGCCTATGCCTGTGATTTCGCCATCCTTCGCAGGAGATTTCGCGAAGCCGCCGAGCGGGCCGGCGCGGAACTGTCTGAATATGTTCATCCGCTGAACGGCCCGGATGGCGAGACGCTGGCGACGGATGTGGCGCTGCTTGGCCGCCGCGATGCGCGCAAGCTGATCGTGCTCATCTCCGGTACGCATGGTGTCGAGGGCCCGTTCGGCTCGACTTGCCAGACCGCCTGGCTCGGCCGGAAGCACCTGCGGCGCCTGCCCGGCGACACAGCCATCCTTGCCATTCACCTCATCAATCCCTGGGGTACGGCTTGGTCGCGGCGCGTCAACGAGGACAATGTCGACCTCAACCGCAACTTCATCGACTGGTCTTCAAGTGCTCCCGTCAACAACGGTTATGCCGGCCTGCACGACGCCATGGCGTATCGCGAGTGGGAGGGACCGGACCGCATAGCGGCCGACGAGAAGCTCGCCGGGGCGCGCAAAAGGCTTGGGCATGCCGGGCTGGCGGCGATCGTCGAAGCCGGCCAGTATGAGTTCGCCGACGGCATGTTCTACGGCGGTGGCGGCCCGGTCTGGTCGAACCGCACCTTGAACGAAATTCTGAAGACCTTTGCCGGCGCGGCGCGCCAGGCCATCGTCTTCGACCTGCATACCGGCGCCGGGCCTTACGGTTATCCGGCTCTGCTTTCTGTGGCGAGTTCCGAGCATGACGGCCTTGCCTGGGGCAAATCCATCTTCGGGCCGGCGCTGGCGACAGTCCTGACAGGCCAGGGCGCCAAGACCGATACCGGCATCGCGGCGACGGCGACCGGCTATGTCTCCGATGCCGTCCGCAAGGCAATGCCGAACGCGCGCGTGCTGCCGCTTGTCGTTGAATGCGGCACGTTGGACGGGCCGGCTGTCATGGAAGCGGTCCAGGCCGACAACTGGCTGCATCTGTTCGGCAAGCTCGATTCGCCGTTGGGCAAGCGGATCCGCGACACCCTGCGTTGCGCCTTCATCCCGGATGACCCAGACTGGCAACGCACCTGCCTGTCCAGCAGCCTGCGCTATTTCGATCGTGCGCTGGCGGACCTGCGAACCGTCGAGATAACCCAGGACACCAGCAGCGAACAGACGCCGCCAACCCTTCCTGCCGTCGCGGCCGATCCGGCGCCCGCTGACAAGGCAAAGATCACCACGCCGGCCGTGCAGATCGACGAGCTTCACAAGAGCTTCGGCTCGCTTTTGGTGTTGAAGGGCGTCAATCTCACCGCCCATGCCGGTGAGGTCATTTCCATGATCGGCTCGTCGGGCTCGGGCAAGAGCACGTTCCTGCGTTGCATCAATCTTCTGGAGCAGCCGGATGGCGGCAAGGTCGCCATCGATGGCGAGGTGATCAAGATGAAGCCGCTGTCGAGCGGCCGTCTTGGGCCAGCCGATATGGCGCAGGTCGAACGCATCCGCGCCCGCGTCGGCATGGTGTTCCAGAACTTCAATCTGTGGCCGCACATGACTGTGGCGGAGAACATCATCGAAGCGCCCCGGCACGTCTTGAAGGAGCCCCGCGAGAAGGCCATCCAACATGCGCACGCTTTGTTGAAGAAGGTCGGGCTCGCCGACAAGCACGCTCATTATCCGGGCCAGTTATCAGGCGGCCAGCAGCAACGCGCCGCGATCGCCCGAACGCTCGCGATGCGTCCCAAAGTCATCCTCTTCGACGAACCGACATCGGCGCTCGATCCCGAGTTGGTCGGCGAGGTGCTGCGCGTGATCCGTCAACTGGCGGAGGAAGGCAACACCATGATCCTCGTAACGCACGAGATGCAGTTCGCGCGCGAGGTCTCCCACAAGGTTCTGTTTCTCCACCAGGGAAAGGTGGAGGAAGAGGGTGCGCCCGCGGAGCTGTTCGGCAACCCGCGCTCGGAGCGTCTGCGCCAATTCCTGGCACGGACACTGTGAGGGAAGCATTCTCGAAGCGTCCGGTTCGTACCGGACAACGGCAATGAAGACCAACAACAAGGGGAACTGATATGAAACTGAAAGTCTTGACGCTGCTCGCATGTCTCGCGGGAAGCATGGGAAGCGCATTGGCGGCCGAAGGCGAGTTGTCCATCGGAACGGAAGGCGCCTACCCGCCATGGAGCATGTCCGACGCCAGTGGCAACGTCACCGGTTTCGACGCCGATGTCGGCGCGTTGCTGTGCACCAAACTCGCGGTGACCTGCCATTTTGTCGTGCAGGCGTTCGACGGGTTGATCCCGGCGCTGAAGGCCAAGCGCTTCGACGTCATCATCTCGGGCATGTCGATCACCGCCGATCGCAAGAAGGAGATCAATTTCAGCGTCGGCTATGCCGAACTGGCCAACATGTTCGTAGCGGCCAAGGGTTCTGATCTGGCCGCGATCACCGACGTCGACACGCTGCTGAAGTCGCTCGACGGCAAGAAGGTCGGCGTGCAGGCTGGCACGACCCACGCGCATTTCCTCGAGAAGCGTGCACCGAATGCCGACCTGAAAACCTACGACACGCTTGACCAGATGCAGATCGACCTGGCGAGCGGCCGTATCGACACGGCTTTCGCCGATCAATCCGCCTTGCAGGATTTTCTGGACAAGCCTGACGGCAAGAACTTCCAACTGGTCGGTGTTGAGATCAAGAGCACATACGACCCGACGCTTGGCGAAGGCATCGGCGTCGGTATCGCGCAGGACAACACCGAACTCAAGGCCAAGATCGACAAGGCGCTTTGCGAGCTGATCGCGGACGGCTCGGTCGGCAAGGCAAGCGAGAAATGGTTCAAGACGGACATTTCCCGGCCCTGCAAATAACGCCTTGGAACCCTCGCATGCGCCCGGAGCGCCGGGCGCATGCGCTTCGCTGGCACGACAAGACTAGGGCAACTCAGATGGAATTCGGTCTCTGGCAGGTTTGGGAAGCGGGTTGGGTGACCGCCATCCTGCGTGGCGCGTCGATAACGATCCTGGTGGGTCTCGTCAGCATGGCGGCCGGGCTGGTGATCGGCATTGTCTGCGGCTTGATCAAATGGGCCCGGATATTTCCGCTCTCGCTGCTCGTTGATGCCTATACCTCGCTGGTGCGCGGCGTGCCCGAGCTGCTCATCATCTACCTCCTGTTTTTCAGTTCGGTTGAATTCGTGACCAAGGTCGTGACCGCTTTCGGCTATGCCGGGGTCGCGGAGAGCGGCTATGCGTTCGTCATCGCGGTCATCGCCATCGGCGCGATCTCCGGCGCCTATTCGACCGAGGTCGTGCGCGGGGCCCTGGGCGCGATCCCCAATGGGCATATCGAGGCCGCGCGCGCGCTCGGGCTATCGGGCGGCCGGATCTTTCGCCGCATCATCGCGCCGCAGATGCTGCGCATCGCGGTTCCCGGAATCAACAACGTCTGGCAGACCACGATCAAGGACACGGCCCTGGTCTCGGTGGTCGGCCTTCAGGAGCTGATGCGCATTTCTTTCATTGGCGCCAATTCCACCCGCCACCCGTTCATCTTCTACCTGATCGCGGCTGTGGTTTATCTGGCCATTACGCTCGTCAGCCAGGCCGGGTTCGACGGCATCGAACGCCTGCTCAGGGTGAGGACGAGAAAGTAGTTATGATGGATCTCATCCAGCTAGCGGTTCCCGTCCTGCTCAAGGGCCTGTGGGTCACAGCGGCACTAACGTTCGTCTCGGTGCTGATCGGCTTCAATCTGGGCCTAGGTTTGGCGCTGATGCGACTGTCGTCGAACCGCTTCCTGTCAGGCTTTGCCAAATATTATTCCAATGTCTTTCGCGGGACGCCACTGCTGGTGCAGATTTTCCTGTTCTATTACGGGCTTGGCCAACTTTCCCTGATCAAGGACAACGCAGCTTTGTGGTGGTTGATCAGCGACGGCGCGCGCTGCGCCGTGCTGGCGCTTGCGCTGAACACGGCTGCCTACACGTCGGAGATCCTGCGCGGCGGATTGATGTCGGTTCCGGTTGGCCTCGTCGAAGCGGCGCAGGCATGCGGCATGTCGCGCATGCTCCGGTTCCGGCGCATCGAGTTTCCGCTCGCCATCCGCCAGGCGCTGCCGGCCTATGGCAATGAGCTCATCCTGGTCGTCAAGGGGACCAGCCTTGCCTCGACGATCACGGTGCTCGAGATCACCGGCTACGCCAAGCGGCTGATGAGCCAGACCTTCGCAATCTTCGAAATCTTCGCCATTGCCGGCGTGCTCTACCTTGTGATCAATCTGCTGTTGATCGCCATCATCCGCGCCATAGAGCGTTTCCTCATGCGCCACGAGGCGTCCTCTGGCCGAGATCTGGCAGCGCCGCAACCAAATCGATCGACCGTGGGTTCGTGACGCCCCTGCTAAGATAGAGCGATCCGAAACCAATTGTCACTGACGGTCGAGTGGCTACTCGTCAGTCGTTGGAAACAAGCCCGGCGAGAAGCGAGTAGTTTTCACGACGTCTCTGACTAAGATGCAATTTCATTGGACGCTGAATGCCCGAGATAAAACGGGTGACCGATCGTCTCGCTTTAGATCACTGCTTCCTCGAGAAACGGCTCGTTGCGATCTATGCGCTCGTAACAGAACGGCGAAAGATCGAGCGTCTGGAAAGCCCCGTGAACGATAAGTTCTGAAACGGCCCGGCCCACGGCTGGCGACTGTTGCAGCCCGTGCCCCGAGAAGCCGTTGGCAAACATGAAATTGGTCACCTGCGGGTGGAAGCCGACGATGCCGTTGTGGTCGAGCATGTTGTACTCGTAGTGGCCGGTCCAACTGGTCTGGACCTTGAGTGCGTCGAAAGACGGAATGCGGTGCCAGAGTGCCGGCCAGATGTAGTCGTCGAACTCTTCATGGTGCATTTCAAAGTCGTCGTAGCCGGCCGGTCCGTCGCCTTGCGGCGTGTTGCCGGTGAGAAAAAGCTCGCCTTCGGGACGCACGAATGTTCCGGAAAGGTCGATGACATTGGGCATCCGGCCGGGGATCGGGTTGGCGCTGGCGAAGACGAAGCTGTAGCGCTTGTAGGGCGCGACCGGGATCGACAGGCCGGCCATGGCGGCCACCTGCTGAGCGCGCGGGCCCGCGGCGTTGACCAATGTTCCGCAGGCAACCGTCTGTCCGGTCGCGAGGCGCACCGAGATGACCCGCCCATCGGCGATATCCAGCCCTGTCACGGCATTGTCGATATACTCGACGCCGCTGGCGCGGGCTGCGCGGCGGAAACCGTTCATCAGCCCCACGGAATCGAACCAGCCCTCTTCCCTGGCCCCCCAGGAACCGCCACCGAGATCCTCCACATTGAGCCAGGGGAAGCGATCCTTCAGCGGGCCCGGCTCAAGAAACACCGTGTGGGCCCCAAAACTGCGCTGCAGATCGACGCGCTCGCGGGCCGCTTTGACGCCGTCGGGTGAACAGCAGTAAAGATACCCATGCTCCTTGAAGCCGAGGTCGGGCGCCGGTTCGTCCTTGTAGAAAGGTGCCATACGCTCCTGAAATCCGCGGATGACCTCGATGCCGAACTGGCTGATCTTCACATTGATCGGATTGGAATATTGCTGCCGGATCGCACTGGTGGAGAGCGCCGTCGACGAGAATTCGTAGCTCGAGTCGCGTTCGACCACGAGGATCGAGGCGCCGCTGCCCAGCGCCTGGCTCAGCCAGTAGGCCGTGGACGAACCGATGACGGCGCCGCCGACGATGACGATGTCGTAGGCGGTCCGTGACGGCGCTTTGTACCGGGGGATCGGCATGGCTGTATCTCCGGTCTACTGAGTGAACGAAGCGACCAAGGCATCCGAGCCCCGCGCCAGCAGGCCGAGGTCGGAACCAACGGCAACCATGGTGAAGCCGTCGGCGAGGTAGCGGTCGGCATCGGTCTTTGCGGGAGCCAGGATCCCGCTGGCCTTGCCTGCCGCCGTTGCTGCCTTGCGCACCGAGGCGATCGCTTCTTGAACGTGTGCGGCCCCGGGATTGCCCATCGCACCCATGTTGGTGGAAAGGTCGCCGGGCCCGACGAACAGAACGTCGACGCCGTCCACTGCCGCGATCTCGGCGGCATTGGCGACGCCTAATTCATCCTCGATCTGTACGGCGAGAAGCTGCTGCTCACGCGCCTTGGCGTGGTAACCGGGGATGCGACCGAAGCCGTTGGCACGGTGACCGACCGAGAAGCCGCGAAATCCACCAGGCGCATATGTCATGGCCGCGACAATGGCGCGGGCCTGATCGGCCGTCCGCACATTGGGGATCATCAGGCTGCGCGCACCGATATCCAGGGCCTGCTTGATCAGATTGGGATCGTCGGAAGGCAGCCTGACGACGGCCTCGCTGTCGAAGCCGCCCATGACCTGCAACTGGGCCATGATGCTGCGCAGATGGTTGGGGCTATGCTCGCCATCGATCAGCAGCCAGCCGGCGCCGGAGCCCGCGACAATTTCCGTCGTCAGGGCGGAAGCCAGCGAGCACCAGATGCCGATATGGGCCCGGCCGGCCGACACGGCAGCCTTCAGCGTGTTGAGGCGCTCTTGCATTTTGCGGTCAGTCTCCGATGAGCGATAGGACATTGAAATTTGTATGATGTCCTATATCATACGGCAATAATTTGCTGCAAGATGCAATACGCACCAACCTTCGTACGGGGTTCAAGAATGAAGATCGGGTTCATCGGGCTCGGTGTGATGGGAGCACCGATGGCGCACCATCTCGTCGGCGCGGGACATGAGATCTTCACGGTCCTGAACCGCTCCCCTCTGCCGAAGGACCTTAGGGCATCGGTCGTCGCCTCTCCTGGCGATGTGGCGCGGATGTCCGAGATCATCGTGACCATGCTGCCCGACACGCCAGATGTGGAGCGTGTCCTGCTTGGAGGAAACGGCGTCCTGGAGGGGCTGTCGGCCGATAAGCTGGTCATCGACATGAGCTCGATAAGCCCTATCGCCACTGCGGAATTCGCAGCGAAACTGCGGCAAGCGGGAGCCGGCTACCTCGACGCCCCGGTCTCGGGCGGTGAGGTCGGCGCCAAGGCGGCGAGCCTCACCATCATGGTCGGCGGGCCGACCGCAGAGTTCGAGCGCGCGCTGCCGATCTTTCGGACGCTGGGCAAGAACATCACCTTGATCGGCGAGCACAATGGCGCCGGCCAGACCTGCAAGATCGCAAATCAGATCATCGTCGCGCTCAACATAGAGGCCGTGGCGGAAGCGCTCGTCTTTGCCAGCAAGGCCGGTTGCGACCCGGCAAAGGTGCGCGCCGCGCTGATGGGCGGCTTTGCCTCGTCCCGCGTGCTGGAGGTGCATGGCGAGCGCATGATCGCCCGGACCTTCGCCCCGGGCTTTCGCATGCGGCTTCACCAGAAGGATCTCAACCTCGCGCTCGAAAGCGCCCGCGCGCTTGGCGTCTCGCTGCCGAACACCGCGATGGCGCAACAACTGATGAGCGCCTGCTCAGCCCGACCAGGCGGCGCGGAGGCCGACCACTCGTCCCTCGTCCAGGCGCTGGAGATCCTCAGCGGCCACGAACTGTCAAAAGAAAAGGAGTAAAACCGATGCGCGGAACCGGCAAGGCCGAGATCTTCGTGATGCTGGCCCATCCCGTGGCCCATGCCAAGAGCCCCGGCATATTCAACGAGATCTTCGAGCAGAAGGGCCTCGACAGCCTCATGGTGCCCTTGAGCTGCCGCCCGGAGGATTTCGAGGCCTTCTGGGCTGGCATTACGGCAGCCGAGAATATCAGGGGCGTGATCATCTCGGTGCCGTACAAGGTTGCGGTCTATCACAAATGCACCGCCGCTCACGACCGCGCCGCGAGGGTGCAGAGCGCCAATTCCGTGCGCCGGCTGCCCGATGGCAGCTGGTACGCCGACAATTTCGACGGCGTCGGCTTTATCGATGGCCTCAATGCAGGCGGGCATCAGATTGCCGGCCGCCGCATTCTCCAAGTTGGAGCCGGCGGTGCCGGCGCGTCCCTGGCCTATTGTCTTGCGGAAGCCGGCGCCGAAGAAATCCGCCTCGCCGACCTCGATACCGGTCGCGCCGAAAAACTGGCGGCGCTGGTTGCGCAGGTCTTCCCGAAATGCCGCATCCAGGTCGGCGAGGCCGATCCTTTCGGCATGCATATGGCGATCAACGCCACACCGGTCGGCATGCACGCCGGCGACCCGCTGCCGCTGGATGTGAGCCGGCTGACCCCGGACATGACGGTCGTCGACATCATCATGGAGCCCGCCGAGACCCCCCTGCTAAAGGCGGCGAAAGAGATTGGCTGCCGCATTCAGCCGGGGCGCCCGATGATGGATTTCCAGGTCCGGGCCATGTCCGAATTCTTCGACATCGAAGGCAAGGGTCGCGGCAATGGCTGAGACATTGACGGCCGTCGTCATCGGCGGCACTTCCGGCATCGGACGCGCGATAGCGCTGCGCTTTGCCGAGGACGGCTACCATCTGGTGGTCGCCGGCAGGGATGCGGCACGGGGCGATGAGGCGGTTGGCGCCTGCGCGGCGGTTGGCGCACCGCGCGCGCTGTTTGTCCAGACCGATGTCGCCGAATCCGGCTCGGTGGAAGCGCTGGCGCAGGCCGTCAGCGACGCGTTCGGTACCCCGCACGTCGTCGTCAACTGCGCCGGCATCCTGCAGAGTGGCAAGCACGTCCTCGACCAGGATCTGGACGAAGACGAGAGGATGTGGCGAGTGAACTATCGCGGCACCTTGCTGGGTTGCCAGGTGTTCGGTCGGCTGATGTCGGCTGCCGGGCGAGGCGCGATCCTGAACGTCGGCTCGCTTGCCTCCTTCGCGCCGCTGTCCCTGCCCGCCTACACGCCCGGAAAGCATGCCGTCCTGGCCTTGACCCAGATCCTGGCCGCCGAGCTCGGTCCGCACGGCGTACGCGTCAATGCGGTGGCACCCGGCTACACGCTTTCGGACGGGCTGAAAGCCAGGATCGCCAAGGGTGAGCGCAACCCCGAAGCCATCCAGGCGACCACCGCGCTGCGCCGCTTCGTCGAGCCGCGCGACGTTGCCGAGGCCGCACTGTTCCTCTGCTCCGACCGGGCCGCATCGATAACCGGCGTCACGCTGCCCGTCGACGCCGGCTGGCTCGTTCAGGCGCCCTACGCACAATATCTGCAGGGAAACCCCATCCGCCAGACGCCGGCAATCTGACCCATCCGGCGGAGGCCGGAAATCTGACCCCACCGGCGGAGGCCGGAAATTTGACCCAAGGACAATCCAATGAGTGACATCAAGCGCTTCGACTTCGACACCCGCATCCACCACGGGGTCATGCACAATGGCACCCTCTACCTCACCGGCCAGGTCGCAAAGCCGGGTCAGTCCGCAGCCGACCAGATGCGCGAGGCGCTTGGCAAGGTCGACGTCCTGCTTGCCAAGGCCGGTACGGACAAGACACGTATCCTTCACGTGCAGATGTGGCTGGACGACGTCAGGGATTTCGACGAGGTCAACACGGTCTGGGACGGATGGATGCCGAAGGAGCATGCACCCGCGCGCTCTTCCGGCGAAGGACGGATGGCCAAGCCTGGAATGCTGGTCGAGCTGATCGTCACCGCGGCGGTTTGAATGGCCTTGCCGGTTCAGGCATCATCGCGAATCTGGCTAAGGGGAGACTGATGACGAAGCGCAAACCGCTTTCCACTGTCGTGGCGGAGAGTCTGTCCGAAAAGATCCGTTCCGGATCTCTGCTTCCCGGCGCGCAATTGCCGACCGAGGCGGAGCTTTGTGCCGAGTACGACGTCAGCCGGACGGTGGTGCGGGAAGCGGTGGCGCGATTGCGCTCCGAAGGGATGGTGGTGCCGCAGCAGGGCCGCGGCATGTTCGTCAGCGAAACGCCGGCGCCGCGCAATTTCTCGATACCGGACGAGGCGCTGAGGACCTTGCCGGAAACCATTGCCCTGCTCGAACTGAGATTAAGTGTCGAAGTGGAGTCCGCCGGGCTATGCGCGGAACGGCGCACCGATGCGGAGGCGAGTGGAATCCGAACCCTGATGGAACAGGTCGACGCCCAGCAAGCGGATCCCGCTGTCGTCCAGATCCATTATGACTATGATTTCCATCTGGCGATCGCCAAAGCCGCGCGCAACGAATTCATCCACGGCTTCCTGAGCTATCTCAGGCCGATGATCGTTCCGCGCTTTCAACTGGGCTACGTGGTCACGCCGGCGCTCAAGGACAGCTACTACGCACGCATTCACAACGAGCACAAAACCATCGTGGACGCCATCGAAAGGCAGGACGGTCGTGCCGCTCGCCAGGCCATGCGCAAGCATCTGCACAACAGCCTCGGGCGTGTGCGCGCTTTGGCACGGGCTTCGGGCGTCGCGGCGACAGAGGCAGAGCAGCAGGCGGCTGCGGCCTCGCTCTTTACCGATATGAAGAGGCCTGTTTCGACCGGCGGATAGGCCCCGGCTTCGATCACCCAGGCATTCGCACTCACCCAGATTAGCCACCGCATTGCGAAAGCCATGTTTTGGCTCCGCCAGCTGACCTGAACCGTTTCCCGCAGGTTGAGAACATCGTTTTCCCGTCGTTTCCTTCGGTTTTCAGCCTCGGCGCCGAGGTCAGCACCTGTCCAGGTTTCGGGCGGGAGAAGAGAATTCGAAAGTTTATCTTTCCTTTTTGCTGGTTTTCTTGGTTTCGCGGCATCGGCCCAGGCCGCAGACTGAATCAGGCAATCAGGGAAGCCAACGTGACGACAGCCTTCATCACAGGTGCAACAAGCGGCATAGGGCGGGCCATGGCGATCGCACTGAGCGACGCCGGCTACGATGTCTATGCGGTCGGGCGCAGCCAGGCCGCGCTCAAGGCGTTGCAGGCCGAGCGATCCGGCATCGTGCCCATCGCCGTCGACGTGACCGATCGCGAGGCGCTGGAAGCTGTTCTGGCGGATCTGACCATCGACGTGCTGATCAATAATGCCGGGATCATGCCACCGTTGGGCAATTTCGCCGACATGAAAATCTCCGACATCGACACCACGCTGGAGGTCAACCTCAGCGCGGCAATCCTGCTTACCCGCCTCGTCGTTCCGCAGATGCGCGAGCGGCAGGCTGGCCACATTCTGTTCACCGGCTCCACCGCGGGCCACGCGGCATATTCCAACATTGCCGTCTATTCGGCCACCAAGGCGGCGATATCAGGCTTTGCCGCCGCGTTGCGCGCCGACCTCTCCCCATCAGGCGTCCGTGTCACCGAGATCGTCGCCGGCCGTGTCGAGACGCAGCTCTACCAGGACATCCTCGACGCAAAGGCGCGCGCGGCCATGTACGCCAGCAAAGTGGTGCAGCCGGATGACGTGGCCAGAATGGTGGTCGCGGTACTCGGCCTGCCCGCATGGGCCGACGTTACCCGTTTCGACATCATGCCGACATGGCCAACCTCGCCAAGCGGCACCAAGTAAGGAAAAACTGGAATGAAGGATCTTTCCGTTCTGATCGTAGGCGGCGGCGCTGGCCTCGGCGCGCTTTTGGCCAGGATGGCTGTAGAGGCCGGGGCTGCAAAGATCGGCATCATCGACATCAACCAGGACGCCGCCGAAGCCGCTCTCGCACCGGCAAAGGCCAACGGCCTGCCGACCGCGGCCGCCCTGTGCGACATCCAGGTCGGCCCTCAGTGCCACGCCGCCTTCGACGCCATCGTTTCGAAGCTCGGGCGTATCGACACGCTGATCAATTGCGCCGCGATCTACCCTCGCCGCCCGCTCCTCGAGATCAGCGACGCCGATTGGGATGCCTCCAATGGCATCAACATCAAGGGCACTTATCACATGATGGTGGCAGCCGTTCGCCACATGCAATCGCAGGAGCCGAAGAGCCATGTGCGTGGCCGGATCGTCAACCTGACCTCTGTCGATGCCTTCAAGGCGCATCCGCAGAACGCCCACTATGCGGCAACCAAGGCCGCCGTGGTCAGCCTGACGCGCTCCTTTGCCCATGACGTCGCAAAACACGGGATCCTGGTCAATTCGGTGGCCCCCGCAGGGATGGCCACGGAGCGGGCCAAGGCCCTCGGCTTCCTCGAGGAACTGGCCAAGGCGAGCCCGCTGGGTCGTGGCGCCGAGCCTGCGGAGATTGCCGAGTGGGTTCTCATGACCGGCGGCCCCAAGAATACCTACATGACCGGAGAAAACGTAATTGTTTCAGGTGGTTATATATACGCCTGAGCTATTTTCGCGGCGCCGGCGGCGCTGAATTGTCCAACAGGAACGCAAGCGAAAGGAGGTGGAATAGACGATGACCGGCAAGCTTCGCCTTCCCTCGCTGAATGCGCTTCGCGTCTTCCACGCCGTCGCGCAGCACAAGAGCTTCCGGCAGGCGGCGGATGAATTGCTGGTCACGCCGCAGGCCGTCGGACAGCAGATCAAGCTACTGGAGGACACGCTTCAGGTGACACTGTTCGAACGCAAGGGGCGGTCGGTCGAATTGACCGAGTCTGCCATCCTTCTCTCGCACTATGTCAAAGCTGGGTTCGACGAGTTTTCCGAAGGTGTTCGCCGCGTCACCAAGTCGAATTACCGGGACCGCATCAACCTGAATGCGAGCCCCTATTTCGCGACCCACTATTTGCTGCCTCGCCTATCTCTGTTCCGGGAGATATTGCCCGGTGCGGATCTGCGCCTGACGACGATGGTCGATCTGCCCGATTTCGGACGCGACGACATCGATATGACCGTCCAGTGGGGCTACGGCAATTGGCCGGACTACGAGACCATACTGCTGGTGCCTGATCCGAAGGTCATCTGCTGCACTCCGGCCATCGGCGAGAGCATCAAGTCGGCGCAGGACCTGACGTTGTTCACGTTGCTGGACACCGTCAAGTCGAAGCGCCTTTGGCCAGACATTTTACGCCACCTTGCCATCGAGCAGACGGACGGCAACCGAAGCATCAGCTTCGACGATGCCGCGACCATGCGCCGTGCAACCCTGCAAGGCATCGGCGTCGGTCTCGTCTCCGTCATCGACGCCGAGGAAGATTTGAGGTCGGGGGCGCTGGTCGCTCCGGTCGGGCGCGACGCCCTTGCCGATATGCGGCCGGAAGAAGTTCCTGGGTTCTACCTGATCGTCCCGCGCGGGCACCTGCGCGTGAAGGCGGTCGCCGCCCTTCACCGATGGCTCGCCCAGCAGGACTGGGGCAGCGATCTGAAGATTTCCTCCGTGCCGAAACCGACCCCGCTTTCCGATTAGGAGCGGCTTTGAGACAGAGCTCCGAAAGAGAACTTTTGGGCCTCCAACAACAAGAAACCAAACAACCTCAACAGTGGAGACGGAACATGAAGACGATGAAATGGGGGGCCGCAGCCATGGCCCTTGGACTTGTGCATTTTGCAGCGCCGGCAGAAGCCGCCGGCGGCAAGACGCTGGAAGCCGTCAAGGCGCGCGGCGTGCTCAACTGCACCGGCCATGACGGGTCTTATCTCGGCTTCGCCGAAGTCGACGACAAGGGCAACTGGAAGGGCATGGACATCGATCTCTGCCGGGCGGTGGCCACGGCCGTGCTCGGCGACCCGGCAAAACTGAAGGTCGTTCCGATCAGCTGGGCGCAGCGCTGGCCGTCCCTGCAATCGGGCGATGTCGACATCATCATCAAGGCGTCGGGCGGCACGCTCAGCCGCGACACCGAGCTCGGGCTGCAATTTTCCATGTCCTATTACCTCGGAACGACCAAGGTGATGGCGCACAAGGAGCTAAACCTCAAGTCGCTCAAGGATGCGGCCGGCGGCACGATCTGCATTCCCGCCGGCACGTCGCAGGAACAGCAGGTCGCGGCCTATACGGCCAAGCTTGGCATCAAGCTCGAACCCGTGCTCATCGAAAAGACCGAGGAGCTCGAGCAGGCCTATTTCTCCGGACGCTGCGATCTCTATGCGCAGTGGGGCCCGACGCTCGCCATTGCGCGCATCGCCAAGAGCAAGGTCGACGACCATGTCATCCTGCCCGACGTGCTCGCCGTCGAGCCTGAAGTCATGATCATGCGCCAAGGCGACGACAATTGGGTTGACATCGCCAACTGGACGCTGAGCACGCTGATCTTCGCCGAGCAGGAAGGCATCACCTCCAAGAACGTCGACGAGGTCAAGGCCAAGCCGACCTCGCCGCAAGTCGCCAAGTTCCTCGGCGTCACGCCAGGCATGGGCAAGGGTCTCGGTCTCGATGATGACTGGGCCTACAAGGTGATCAAGAACGTCGGCAATTACGGCGAAATCTTCGAGCGCGACCTCGGCAAGGACTCGCCCTACAAGATGGACCGCGAGTTGACCAACCTTTGGAACAATGGCGGTGTCCTGTTCCCGCTGGTGATCGACTGATCCGTCCTTAACTCACCCGCTCCAGGCCCCGCCCGGCACAGCGGGGCGGGGTCGGCGACAATTCGGCAAGGATCTTTGGATGGTCAGCCTGCTGAGAAATCAAAAGGTCCGCAACGCGCTGTTGCAGGTCCTCTATGTCGGCTCGATCGCCGCGATGGTGCTTGCCGGCATCGTGATCGCCCGCCGCAACCTGGCTGATCAGGGGATCACCTCCGGATTCGACTTTCTGTTCAAGTCGACGGGTTGGGATGTGAATTTCTCGCTGCTGCCCGCCACGGCCAATGATCCCTATTGGTGGTACTTCCTCATCGGCATCATCAACACGCTGTTCCTGGGGAGCGTCGGCCTGATACTGGCGACGATCGTGGGAACGATCGTCGGTCTGGCGCGGACGTCTTCGAACGATTTGGCGCGGCTGCTCGGCCGTACCTATGTGGACATCTTCCGCAACATTCCGCTGATCCTCCAGGTTTTCTTCTGGTATGCGATCATCACGCACCTGCCGACGCCGCGCAGCGCGCACGAAGCCTGGGGCTTCCTGCTCACCAGCCGAGGACTCTACATCCCATTCCCGAACGTCGGCAGTGCCGCGTTTGCCGCAGCCACAGTGGCTGTGATCGCGGCCATCGTGCTGCCGGCCTGGCTGGGCAGGACGTCGCTCCTTGCCCAGCCGATCGGCCAGCGGCGCACCATCCAGTTTGCCGCCGCCGCAGCGGCACTGGCCTGCGCGACCATCATTCTGGCTCTCGGACGTCTGCCGGATACGCCGCTGCTGGACTTCCCTGCCCTGCAAGGCCTCAATCTGAGAGGCGGCCTGCGTATCCCTCCGGAGTTCGCCACCCTCGCCATCGCCATCGCCATCTATGGCGGCTCCTACATTGCGGAGATCGTGCGCGGAGGCTTCAAATCTGTCGGCACCGGCCAGGTCGAGGCAGCTCTTTCCTTGGGCCTTAGTCCCTGGCGGGTCTTCACGCTGGTGCGGCTGCCGCTGGCGCTGCGTGCCATGCTGCCGATCCTTGCCAATCAGTATGTCTGGCTGATGAAGGCGACGACGATGGGCATCGCCGTGGGCTTCACCGACTTCTTCATGATTGTGGCGCTGACGATCAACCATTCCGGGCAAACCCTCGAAGCGATCGGCATCCTGATGGCAGGCTTCCTCGCCATCAACCTCAGCCTTGCCGCCGTCTTCAACCGCATCAACAAGGCAATTGCCCTCAAGGGCAATCAACTGAGGGGCTGAGAGATGGAGATGGTCATTGTCGCTCCACCCGCTCCCGGCAGGCTTGAGGATCTGAGGCGACGCTTCTTCGCGACGCCGCTTCAGGCGGTGGTGTCGCTGGCCTGTCTGACGATCATGGTCTTCCTGGTCTGGAAGCTGCTGAATTGGGCGGTTTTCTCGGCTGTCTTCACCACCAGCGGCGGGCCGGAAGCCTGCCAGGCGGCAGCGGGAGCCTGCTGGTCGGTCATCGCAGCGAGATGGCGGATCATCTTCTTCGGCCTCTATCCCTACGAGGAACAATGGCGCTCGGCGCTGGCCTGCGTCGCCGTTGTGGTGATGACGGTGCTGAGCTGTATCCCGGCGTTCTGGACGGGCCGCCGGATCGCGCTGGTATGGGGAGCCGGAACAGGCCTTTTCTACGTATTGATGAAAGGCGGCGTGCTTGGCCTTGCCCATGTCGGCGAGGAAGCCTGGGGCGGGCTGGCGCTGACCCTGTTCATCTTCGTGACCACCTGCCTGATCGGTTTCCCCTTGGCGATCTGCCTGGCCTTGCTGCGCCGGTCGGAGCTGCCCTGGATTTCGCGGACCACCGGCCTCATCATCGACGGGGTCCGGTCGCTTCCGCTGATATCGATCCTCTTCACCTTTGCAGTGGTTCTGCCGTTCGCGCTGCCGCAATGGCTGCAGGGCGACAAGCTTTACCGCGTGATCCTAGGCTCCGCTCTGTTCTTCTCCGCCTATCAGGCTGAGATCGTGAGAGGCGGCATGCAGGGCGTTGCGACAGGACAGGAGGAGGCTGCCATGGCGCTCGGCATGCGCTACTGGCAACGCATCAGCCGCATCCTCCTGCCTCAGGCAATGCGCAACGCGATGCCGGCCACGATCAACCAGTTCGTCATCTCGTTCAAGGAGACCTCGCTGGTGGTCATCGTCGGTTTCTTCGAGATCCTGGCTTCCGGCAATGCCGCCTATGGCACCGGCGAATGGCGCTTCGCCTATGTCGAAGTCTATGCCTTCATCGCCTTCATCTACTTCATCTTCGTCTTCAGCCTATCCCGCTATGGCGCCTTTCTCGAGCGCCGCATGTCGGTCAGCGAACGGTAAGGAGGCGTGCAGGTGATCTCAACCAATTCGACCGGTGAGCCAGCGCTCCGCATCGAAAACCTCGACAAATACTACGGCACGTTCCAAGCACTGCGCGGGATAAACCTTTCCGTAC
Organism: Mesorhizobium sp. BR1-1-3; assembly: GCF_020165455.1. Classification (NCBI taxonomy): domain Bacteria; kingdom Pseudomonadati; phylum Pseudomonadota; class Alphaproteobacteria; order Hyphomicrobiales; family Phyllobacteriaceae; genus Mesorhizobium; species Mesorhizobium sp. BR1-1-3. The sequence goes on along the minus strand of NZ_JAIUIC010000010.1, from coordinate 64,931 downwards.
AACGGGGCGAAAAAATCGTCGTCTGCGGACCCTCCGGCTCCGGCAAATCGACGATGATCCGCTGCATCAACCGCCTCGAACAGCACAATGGCGGCCGCATCGCGGTGCTCGGGACCGAGCTCAACGACGATGTCGGCAATATCGACGAGATCAGGCGTGAAGTCGGCATGGTGTTCCAGCACTTCAACCTGTTCCCGCACATGACGGTGCTGGAGAACTGCATGATCTCCCCGATGATCGTGCGCAAGCAGCCGCGGGCGCAAGCCGAGGCAACCGCCCGCCACTACCTGGAGAAGGTGCGCATTCCCGAGCAGGCCATGAAATATCCCAGCCAATTGTCCGGCGGTCAGCAGCAGCGCGTCGCCATTGCACGCGCTCTTTGCATGCAGCCGCAGATCATGCTGTTCGACGAACCGACCTCGGCGCTCGATCCGGAAATGGTTTCCGAAGTGCTTGACGTCATGGTCACGCTTGCCTCGGAAGGCATGACGATGATCTGCGTGACGCATGAAATGGGCTTTGCGCGTCGCGTGGCGGACCGGGTGCTTTTCATGGACGGCGGCGAGATCCTCGAAGAAGCGCCTCCGGACGAGTTCTTCACCTCTTCCCGCAACGAGCGCACTCGACAATTCCTGTCGCAGGTGCTGGGTCATTGATTGGAAGCAACGATCCGGGACGTGTCGGACGGCACGCCCTCAGCTAACTCGGGTAGATCAATGACCGATCCCGCCACCGCGCTGCACGAGATTCTCGGGCCGAAAGGCTGGCTTTCGGGCCGGGATGCCGAGCCCTACCGGCGCGATTGGCTCAATCGCTACGGCGTCGCACCTCTGGGCGTTGCCAGGCCCGCGAATACGCCGGAGGTTGCCAGTGTCGTCAAACTATGTCGCGAGGCCGGACTGGCAGTCGTGCCGCAAGGCGGAAACACCGGGCTTTGCGGCGCCGCCGTCGCCGAGCAGCCGAATGCGGTGATCGTCTCGCTGTCACGCATGACGGCGATCGGGAAGCCGGATCTGGACAGCGGATCGATCGTCGTCGAGGCGGGTGTCGTGCTGGCCACGCTGCACGAGGCGCTGGAGCCGCATGGGCTGATGTTTCCAATGCATCTGGGCGCAGAAGGCAGCGCCAGGATCGGCGGCCTGATCGGCACCAATGCCGGCGGCAGCCAGGCTTTCCGATACGGCATGATGCAGGATCTCGTCCTGGGTCTTGAAGTCGTGACGCCTGATGGCGGGATTTGGGACGGACTGCGCGCGGTGCAGAAGGACAATGCCGGCTATCAACTGCGCAAGCTGTTCTGTGGCGCTGAGGGCACGCTCGGCATCGTCACGCGCGCGATCCTGCGGCTCTACCCCAAGCCTCGGCAGCAAGCGAGCGCCCTTCTGGTCCTGCCCGACTTTGCCGCCGCCGTTTCGTTCGGCGCCTTCCTGCGCGGCGAGGCCGGGGAATTCCTGACTGGCCTCGAGTTCTTCTCCGATGTGGGCCTGCGATTGGCGCTCAAGCACGTGCCCGACCTTGCCTACCAACTGGAGACACGGGGCGACGTCTATCTGCTGGTCGAACTGGCATCGGGGTCGTCACGCGTTCCCCTGGACGAGATCCTGGCTTCGGCTCTGGAATGGGGGATGGAACAGAGCCTGGTTAGCGACGGCGCGCTGGCGGCGACAGGTGCGCATCGGGCACAATTCTGGCGGCTGCGCGAGGAGCAACCGGAGGGACAAAGGCTGGAAGGCGAGCAACTCAAGCACGACATCTCCGTCCCTCCAGGTGCAATCGCCCGTTTCGTCGAGGCTGGCGCGAAGATCTGCGGCGGCATTCTTCCCGGTGTGCGGATAAACCCGTTCGGGCACCTCGGCGACGGAAACATCCATTACAATTTGTCTCCGCCGGAAGGTCGTGCCGATTTCGACGGCAAGGCCGAGCTGTTCGCAGAGGCGCTGTCATCTCTTGCCACTCAGATGGGCGGCAGCTTTGCCGCCGAGCATGGGCTTGGCCGGGCAAAGGTGGTCATGGCCGACCGCAATCGCGGCCTGGTGGAGCGAGAGCTCATGGCGCGGCTCAAAGGCGCGTTCGATCCGCTGGGCACGATGAACCCGGACGTCCTGGTTCGCGCCTCTCGGGAAAGAAAAACTTTCGAATAGACGGCATTTCTTGGTTTCGTCTCGATGCGCCAGCGTGCACGTATGAATCCGAAAGGCAGGCTCGATCCGCTTGCCGCCTGAATGAAGGATGTCGCAGCATGATCCGCAATGGCGGTCGCCTTCTTGTCGAATGCCTGATCGCGCTCGGCGCGACCAAGAGTTTCGGTGTGCCGGGCGAAAGCTATCTGGCCGTGCTGGACGCGCTGCACGACACTCGTGGAAAGCTGGACTACGTGCTGTGCCGCAACGAGGGCGGCGCGGCATTCATGGCCTCGGCCTATGGCAAGCTGACGGGTTCGCCGGGCATCTGCTTCGTGACGCGCGGACCGGGTGTCGCCAATGCGTCCATCGGCGTGCACACGGCGATGCAGGACAGTTCGCCGATGATCCTGTTCGTCGGCCAGGTCGGCACCGACATGCGCGGCCGCGAAGCGTTTCAGGAAATCGACTACCGCGCGGTGTTCGGCACGATGGCGAAATGGGCGGTGGAGATCGACGCTGTCGAGCGCCTGCCGGAAATCATTGCCCGGGCCTGGACCACGGCGCTCACCGGGCGGCCAGGCCCGGTGGTGATCGCCCTGCCCGAGAACATGCTGACGACGCTGACCGATGTCGCGGCGCTCAGCGGGCCTGGCAGGGTGTTCGAGGCCGCGGCCGATGCCGATGCGCTGGCCGAGGCCCGGTCCATGCTGGCCGCCTCCAGCAGACCGGTGATCCTGATCGGCGGTGCCAACTGGTCAGCTGACGGGCGTGCCGTGCTCCAGGCTTTCGCCGAGACCTCCGACATTCCGGTGGTCGCGGCGTTCCGTTTCCAGGATCAGTTCGACAATGGCTCACCGGTCTTCGTCGGCGAGGCCGGTGTCGGCATGGTCCCGCATGTCAAGAAGCTGATCCGGGACGCCGATGTGATCCTGGCGATCAATGTGCGCTTCGGCGAGATGACCACGGATGGCTACACGCTGCTGTCCGTGCCCGAGCCGAAGCAGAAGCTGATCCATGTCCACGCTTCGGATCGCGAGATCGGCAAGATCTACGTGCCCTCGCTTGGCATCCATGCCGGGCCGAACGCCTTCGCCAAGGCGCTCTCGCCGGTCAAGGGCGACTGGGGCGCGTGGCGGTCGCAGGCACGCCAAAGCTATGAGGGCACGTTCACCGCGCCTGCCCAGCCGGGCCCGGTCGACATGGTCGAAGTCAGCCACTGGCTGCGCGAGAACCTACCCGACGACGTCATCCTCACCAACGGCGCCGGCAATTTCACCGTGTGGCCAAACAAGTTCTTCAAGTTCGGGCAGAAGGCGCGGCTGCTTGCACCGCAATCCGGCGCCATGGGCTACGGCCTGCCGGCGGCCATCGCGGCCAAAGTGGCCTTTCCCTCACGCACGGTGGTCTGTTTTGCCGGTGACGGCGATTTCCAGATGAACTGCCAGGAGTTGGGGACGGCGATGCAGGCCGGGGCGCAGCCGATCGTCCTCATCCTGAACAACGGCATCTACGGGACCATCCGCGCGCATCAGGAGCGGCACTATCCGGCGCGCGTGTCGGGAACGAACATCGAGAACCCGGATTTTGTCGGCATCGCCCGGGCCTATGGCTTCCACGCCGAGCGGGTCGGCGCGACGGGGGAGTTCGCCGGCGCTTTCGGCAGGGCGCTGGCATCCCCGACCGGCGCGGTCCTGGAGCTGGATATTTCCCCGGAGGCGATCACGCCGCGTCAAACCCTTTCCCAAATGCGCGACGCAGCGCTCGCTTCGCATAAGGCCAACGCATGACCAGTACGGCAAATGACATCCGTCTCGGCGCGGATATCGGCGGCACGTTCACCGATATTGTGGTCGATGTGCGCGGCACGATCTTTTCCACCAAGATCCTGACCAACTATGCCGCCCCCGAACAGGCTATCCTCGACGGGATCGAGATCGTCGTGCGCGACGCCGGCATCACGCTGGCGGACCTCGACATCGTCATTCACGGCACCACGCTGGCGACCAACGCGCTCATCGAACGGCGTGGCGCCAAGACGGCATTGGTCACCACCGAAGGGTTTCGCGATGTCATCGAGATGCGCACGGAAAACCGGTTCGAACAGTATGATCTGAACCTGAAGCTGCCGCCGCCGCTGATCCCGCGCGAGCATCGCTATACGGTCAAGGGGCGCATCGGCGCGGACGGAAAGGAATTGCAGCCGCTGGACGAAGCAGCGCTCGACGAGATCGCCGACAGCATCGCCGCGGGCGGCTTCGGCGCCGTCGCCATCGGCTTCATCCATTCCTACATGAACCCGGTGCATGAGCAGCGGGCACGCGCGATCCTCGCCAGAAAGCTGGACATACCGATTTCCATCAGCGCTGAGGTCTCGCCGCAGATGCGCGAGTTCGAACGCTTCAACACGGTTTGCGCCAATGCCTATGTCCGGCCGCAGATGGCCGACTATCTGGTGCGCCTCCAGGTGCGGCTGAAGGAGATGGGGGCGAACTGTCCGGTGTTCATGATCCACTCGGGCGGCGGACTGATCTCGGTGGAAACCGCGTCCGAATTTCCGGTGCGCCTGGTCGAGTCCGGTCCGGCCGGCGGTGCCATTTTTGCGGCCGACGTGGCGCGGCGCTTCGACCTGGACTCCGTCGTCTCCTACGACATGGGCGGAACGACCGCGAAGATCTGCCTGATCGAGGACTATTCGCCGCGCACGGCGCGGACCTTCGAGGTCGCCCGCACCTATCGCTTCTGCAAAGGCTCCGGCATGCCGATCTCGATCCCGGTCATCGAGATGATCGAGATCGGCGCCGGCGGCGGCTCGATCGCCTGGGTCGACGCCATGGGCCGCATCCAGACCGGCCCGGAAAGTGCCGGGTCCGAACCCGGTCCCGCCTGCTACGGGCGTGGCGGCAGCCGCCCAGCCATCACCGATGCCGACCTGGTGCTGGGCAAGCTCGATCCCGACAATTTCGCCGGCGGCGCCATCAGGCTCGACACGCAGGCTTCCGAGCAGGCGATCACCCGCGATGTCGGCACCCGGCTTTCGCTCAATTCCGTTTCCGCCGCTTTCGGCATCTGCGAGGTCGTCGACGAGAATATGGCCAATGCCGCCCGCGTCCACGCGGTGGAAAACGGCAAGAACATCTCCGACAATGTCATGATCGCCTTTGGCGGTGCAGCGCCCCTGCATGCGGCGCGGCTGTGCGAGAAGCTTGGCGTCGAACAGTGCCTTGTCCCGCAAGGCGCCGGCGTCGGCTCGGCCATCGGCTTCCTCAAGGCGCCGTTCGGCTACGAGGCGCTGGCTTCCAAGCTGATGCGGCTGTCGCGCTTCGATGCATGCGAGGTGAATGCGCTGCTCGACGGGCTGAAGACGACCGCCGAGAGCTTCGTGCGAGCCGGCACGAACAATGCCATCACCCGCGAGATCACCGCCTTCATGCGCTATGCCGGCCAGGGATGGGAAATCCCGGTGCCGCTGCCCGACAGGGCGTTCAAGCCCGGCGACGAGGTGAGCCTCAAGGACGCCTTCCGGGACAATTATGCGCGCTTCTTCGGCCGTGCCATTGATGGCCTCGACGGATTGGAAATCGAGATCGTCACCTGGTCGGTCAAGGCGCAGGACGTGCGGCCGGCGCCCGCAAGGCACGAGATCACCATGGGGACCAGGACCGTCGCCGCTTCGCAAACGCGCGAGGTTTTCGATCCGGCGACCGGAACCGTGCAGGTTTCAGCCATCATCGAACGCGCCGACCTTTCGCCAGGGGATCGCATCAGCGGTCCGGCGGTGATCGTCGAGCGTGAGACGTCGACGGTCGTCACCACTCTCTTCGATGCCGCGCTACAGAGCGACGGTTCGATCCTCCTGATCCGCAAAGGGGTCCAGGCATGAGCGACATCTTGGAAATCCGCATGCAGGTGATGTGGAATCGCCTGATTTCGGTGGTCGAGGAGCAAGCGCTGACCCTGTTGCGTACGGCCTTCTCCACGTCGGTGCGTGAATCGGGCGATCTGTCGGCCGGCGTGTTCAATCCGCGCGGCGAGATGCTGGCGCAGGCCGTGACCGGTACGCCAGGGCATGTGAACACCATGGCCGAGGCCGTGCTGCAGTTCATGAACGAGATCCCGCGCGAGGAGATGTACGAGGGCGACACCTATGTCACCAACGATCCCTGGAAAGGCACCGGCCATCTCCATGACATCACCATGGTCTCGCCCTCGTTCCTGAACGGCGAACTGGTGGCATTCTTCGCCTGCACCGCGCACGTGGTCGATGTTGGCGGACGTGGCTTCGGCGCCGACGGCAAGTCAGTCTACGAGGAAGGGATCCAGATCCCGATCATGAAGTTCGCCGAGCGCGGCAAGGTGAACCTCGATCTGGTGAAGATCCTGCGCGCCAATGTGCGCGAGCCGAATCAGGTCGTCGGCGACTTCTATTCGCTGGCCGCCTGCAACGAGGTCGGCCATCGCCGCCTGGTCGACATGATGAAGGAGATCGGCCTGGCATCGCTGGACAGGCTGGGAGAGTTTATCTTCACGCGCACGCATGACGCGACGCTGGAGCGCATCAAGGCGCTGCCGAAAGGCACCTGGTCGAACGAGTTGGTGACCGACGGCTACGATACGCCGGTCAAGCTGGTGGCAGCTGTCTCGATTGAGGACGACCATTTGAATGTCGATTTCTCCGGCACCGATCCGACAAGCCGATGGGGCATCAACGTTCCGATCATCTACAGCAAGGCCTATGCCTGCTACGCCCTGAAATGCGTCGTGGCGCCGGAGATCCCGAACAATGCGGCCTCGCTTGCTCTGTTCACTATATCGTCGCCGACCAACATCCTGAACGCCCCGCGGCCGGCGCCGGTCTCCCTGCGGCACGTCATCGGCCATATGGTGCCCGATCTGGTGCTGGGCGCGCTGGCCAAGGCGCTGCCGGGCCAGATCCTTGCCGAAGGGGCGGCGGCACTGTGGAACATCCACATCTCGGTCAGGCCGGTCGCCGGGAGCGATGGACGCCGCGCCGAGGTGCTGATGTTCAATTCCGGCGGCATGGGGGCCCGCCCGACGTTGGACGGGCTGTCCGCCACCGCCTTTCCGTCCGGGGTCCATACCATGCCGATCGAGGCGACCGAGCACACCGGGCCGATCGTCATCTGGCGCAAGGAACTGCGTCCCGATTCCGGCGGCGACGGGGAATTTCGCGGCGGCCTCGGCCAGATCCTCGAAATCGCGGCCACTGAAGGCCACGAGTTCGATTTTTCCGCCATGTTCGACCGGGTCAGGCATCCAGCCAAGGGGCGCGATGGCGGCAAGGACGGAACCGCCGGCATCGTCAGGCTCGACGATGGCACGCTGATGCGCCCCAAGGGCTGGCAGCACGTTCCGGAAGGGCGTCGCCTGGTGCTGGAACTTCCTGGCGGTGGCGGCTATGGCGATCCCTCCAGGCGCAGTACGGAGGCGCGGGCACAGGACGTGTCCAGGGGCTATATTTCGGAGAAAAGCCGATGAGCTACATTTCCTCGCGCCTGTCCGTGGTCAAGCCGTCGGCTTCGATGGCCGCCTCGCAGGCGGCCAAGGCGCTACGGGCCAAAGGCGTCGACGTCATCGACCTTGGCCTTGGCGAACCTGATTTTCCGACGCCTGCCCACATCATCGAAGCGGCCTATGCAGCCGCCAAAGCGGGCCAGACCCTCTACACCGCCGCAGCCGGCTCGCCGGAAGTGCGCGAGGCCGTGGCCGGGAAGTTCAGGCGCGAGAACGGACTGGACTACACGGCCGACGACATCGTCGTGGCCAACGGCGCCAAGCAGATCATCTTCAACGCGCTGATGGCGACGCTGGAACCCGGCGACGAGGCCATCCTGCCCGCGCCCTATTTCGTCTCCTATCCTGAGATGGTGAAGCTGCTAGGCGGCACGCCCGTCACGGTCGAATGCAGGGAAAGCGGCGGCTTCAGGCTGACGCCCGAACTCTTGGAAAAGGCGATCGGGCCGAGAACCAAGTGGCTGTTCCTAAACATGCCCGGCAATCCATCCGGAGCGGTCTACTCGGCCGACGATCTCAAGGCGCTTGGCGCTGTCCTTGCCAGGCATCCGCAGGTGCTCATCCTGTCGGACGAGATCTATGAGCACATCATCTTCGATAACCGCGAATTCGTATCCTTCGGCAAGGCCTGCCCTGACCTCAAGGACCGAAGCCTCATCGTCAACGGCGTGGCCAAGGCCTATGCGATGACCGGCTGGCGTGTCGGTTATGCAGCCGGCCCGGCACCACTCGTCAAGGCGATGTCGATCATCCAGAGCCAGTCGGTCACTTCGGTCTGCTCGATTGCCCAGGCGGCGACGGTCGCCGCACTGAACGGCCCGCAGGACGAGGTGGCTCGTTTCCGCGATGCATTCGAGGCGCGCAGGAACCTGGTCGTCGATGGCATAAGGCGCATCAACGGCCTGACGCTGCCGCCGCCGGAAGGCGCATTCTATGCCTATATCGGTTGCGCCAGCCTGATCGGCCGCAGGACCCCAAAAGGCGTCATGCTGGAGGACGATACGGCGGTGGCGACCTATCTTCTGAACGAAGGCCGCGTGGCCTCGGTGCCGGGCACTGCCTACGGACTTTCACCCTATTTTCGTATCTCCACCGCCACCAGCGAGGAGGTGCTTGCCGAGGCGATCGCGCGGATCAACGCCGCCGTCGCGCAAGTGGAGTAGACCATGCCGCATTACGAACGCATCCTGATCACCGGCGCCGCCGGCCGGCTCGGCTCGGAACTGCGAAAGGGGCTGGTGCCGCTGGCAGAAACGATCCGCCTGGCGGGTCGTGAACCGTTCGGCGATCTTGCTCCTCACGAGGAAGAAGCGGTCTTCGATCTCGCCGACATGGAGGCTACACTTGCGGCCACCAAGGACTGCGACGCGATCGTGCATTTCGGCGGTGCGCCGCTTGAATGCGAATGGCAAACGATCCTGGATTCCAGCATTCGCGGATCCTACCACATCTACGAAGGCGCCCGGAAACACGGCGTGAAGCGGATTATCTATGCTTCCTCGGTGCATGCCATCGGCTATCATGAAGTCGAAGCCCATATCGGCGTCGATGCGCCGGTGCGCCCCGACAGCCTCTACGGCGTGTCGAAGAATTTCGTCGAAAGCCTGAGCCGGCTCTACTGGGACAAGTTCGGCATTGAGACGGCTTGCCTGCGTATCTTCTCGTCCTTTCCCGAACCGGCCGACCGACGCATGCTGTGGTCGTATCTTTCCTTCGCCGACTGCGTTCGTCTGGTCGAAGCAGCACTGACGGCGCCGCGCGTCGGGCACACAATCTCGTTCGGCATATCCGACAACAAGCTGAAAATGGTCGACAACAGCGGCGCCAACCATCTGGGGTTCATCCCGCAAGACAGCGCCGAGCCATTCCGCGCAGCGGTCGAGGCGAAGACGCAGATTCCGGATCCCAAGGCGCCATCGGTGAAGTATCTGGGCGGGTGGTTCTGCGAGCTTGGCCATCCGGACGACAAGCGGGCGTAACTATCAAAAAACCAATCCGCTAGATGGCGAAGACGAAACATCCACCAACACCCCTACGGCTCCCTGCAATTCACGGCGACAGCCGAATAATGATCATGAAGCGCTTCCGGGACGTTCAGGCCAGGGCGACACCGGCGATCGTGCAAGACCGTAGGCTCCGGCGATCACCCCCATGCCTCCGGTGTGCTTCTGGGGTTCGGTGCCGTCTGCCATCTAGGCTTACGCGATCACCTGTTCTGATGCAGGATCGTCTCGGCCGCAATGAAGCCCCAGGTTCCCGGCAGGGATTCGCATCTGGAAGAAAAATCCCGAGTCTTTGCGCCATAGATACGTCGCCCGCTCCAGGTGTATGTTTCTGGATAAAGGGCAATAATTACCCAATATAACAAAAGGCTTAGGTTATGGTGGGCCCGGAGGGACTCGAACCCCCAACCAAGCGGTTATGAGCCGCCGGCTCTAACCATTGAGCTACAGGCCCCACGCGGGCTGGATTAATGTTTTTCGCATCGCGGCACAAGGCTTTCCCGACGGGCTTCCCCAGATCGCCCAAATCAACCCATAATCGCGCTCTACGCGACGTCTGCGACTTGATCGCAGACCAAGGAGATTTTCATGACCAGACATCTTTTGCCTCTCGCGCTCGCCGCTGCAATCGCTTTTCCGGCGATGGCTGGAGCCACCGATCTGCCGACGCCGCCCCGCATCATCGTGTCGGGCGAAGGCGAAGCAACCGTGGCCCCCGATCTGGCGGTCCTGACGCTGAGCGTCATGCGCGAGGCCAAGACCGCGCGCGCCGCGCTCGACGCCAACAATGACGCCATGGCCGCCGTGATCGCGGCGATGAAGTCCGCCGGCATCAAGGACCGGGACCTGCAGACCGCCGGCATCCAGATCAACCCGCGCTACAACTACACCAACAAGCCGGACGGCAGCCAGGAAGCCGAACTCGTCGCCTATCAGGTGACCAACACGCTTTCGGTGCGGGTGCGCGATGTCGACAAGACCGGCGAGATCCTCGACAAGGCGGTGTCGCTCGGCGTCAACCAGGGTGGCGGCATCGCCTTCACCAATGACAACCCGGCAGCCACGGTCACCGAGGCGCGCAAGAAGGCGGTCGCCAACGCCATGGCCAAGGCCAAGACGCTGGCCGAGGCCGCAGGCGCCAGCCTCGGCCGGGTGCTCGAGATATCAGATCAGAACATTGCGCCGGCGCCGATGCCGATCAACGCCAAGGCCTTCGATGCCGCGGCGGGTGGCGCGGCTCCCGTGCAGGCCGGCGAGAATTCCTACAATGTCCAGGTGACCGTCACCTTCGAACTGAAGTAAGCGGCTCTGAGGATCCGTGGCTGGGTCTTGCCCAGCCACGGATGCATCACCAGCCAATAGCGCGCATGAAAAACCCCGCGGGATTTCTCCCGCGGGGTTTTTTCGAGCCACACCCTTCAAACGGAAAGGGGCTCCGCTAGTCCCAGCTGATCTTGCTAAAGATCATGCTGCCAGGCTGACCCTCAAAGAGGGGTCGGCCTTGATTGTCGAACCTCAGCGATAGATAACCGGGCAGCCGCGCTCGTTGGCGAACACCACCACGACACGGTCGCCGTCCTGACGGCCCGCCACCTTCACCGTGCGCCGGTTGACGTCGACGATGCGGACCCGGTGGAGGCCCATGCGTTCGGCCTTGTCGAGGGCGCGGTCCGGCGAGCAGCCACGGCGCCAGTCGCCGCGGCGTTCATCACGGCGATGGCGATAACCGTCGTCACCGGTATAGACGCCGAAACGCGGGTCGTTGTTGTTGCCGAAGCCGAGATAGAGGCTGTCGGCGTGGGCGGGAACGGCCGCCAGCGTGCCGAGACCGACCAGGGCCGAAAGGGCTGCCGTCTTGATCGTGTTGAACATCGTCTTCTCTCCTTTTTGCGGGCCTTCGCCCGTCCTCGTGAACCAATGGGGGGAGAATGCGCCTGCCTGTCTGAACTCTTTACGAACCTGCCGTTCATCTCCGGTTCATATGGCGGGAAGAAGGAAGTTCCGGCCATTCGCCATCCTCCCCAGCCCTTGGTGAAGGCCGGAATGCCTGACTCGGCGCCCGATTCCGACCCCCCGCGGATTGGCCAAATGCCTTCGAACGTAAGGCTGTTGCTCGCCGCCGCTGGTCCTACGGCTCCTCGTCCAGCACATAGTCAAAATAGTCTTCCGGCTCGGCAAGATCGGTTTCACTCGCCTTGACCCGGCCGCGCATCGAGATGCCGGCTTCATGCACGGTCTCGGCGCTGCCAGACACCAGCCGGTGCCACCAGTAGAGGTCGCGGCCCTCGGCAACCAGCCGATAGGCACAGGTACTGGGCAGCCAACTGATGGTTCGCACATTCTGCGGCGTCAGCCCGACGCAGTCGGGAACGCGCGCCAGCCGGTTGGCGTAGTCCGAACAGCGGCAGGTCTCGGCGTCGAACAGCCGACAGCCGACGCTGGTCCAGTAGATCTCGCCGGTGTCCTCGTCCTCAAGCTTTGACAGGCAGCATTTACCGCAGCCGTCGCACAGCGATTCCCACTCGGCCGGGCTCATCGCCTCCAGCGCCTTGGTTTTCCAGAATGGCGTTTCCATTTCCCGGATGTGGCCCCGGCCGCAGGCAAGGTCAAGCGCGGCAATGGTCGCAATTGCGGCTATCGCCAGGTGAATGACATGAAGTTGCCTTCAAAAGGTCGGTCAATCGCCCCGTACGGCCTCTATCCGTGCCAGACTGGAACCAATCGGCACAAGATCGGTTTCGGCAAGGATGGGACCCCACAAGGAGAATTTCGATGAAACGCCAACCACGGATTCTGGCAGGCACCGCACTTGGCCTGTTGATGGCATCCGCGCCGTTGGGCGCGTTCCCGCTTCAGGGAAGTGTCGCGTCCGGTCTTGCCCAGCGCACGGCAACCCCATTCATCCTGGCGCAAGCAGCATGCGCCGAGGGCGAATCGGCCGAGGCCTGCGCGCAGAAGCAGCAGGCGGAACCCGAACAGAAACACGAGCGCAGGAAGGCCGAGCCTGAACAGCAGGCCGCGCCTGCCCAGAGCGAGCAGCCCGCCGAGGAACAGCAGCCGCGCAGGAAGAAGCGTGATCAGCAGCAGCAGGCCGAACAGGCGCCGGCCGAACAGGCCGCTCCCGCCGAAGAACAGCAGCCGCGCAGGAAGAAGCGTGATCAGCAGCAGCAGACCGAGCAGGCGCCGGCCGAACAGGCAGCACCCGCAGAGGAACAGCAGCCGCGCAGGAAGAAGCGTGACCAGCAGCAGCAGACCGAGCAGGCGCCGGCCGAACAGGCAGCACCCGCAGAGGAACAGCAGCCGCGCAGAAAGAAGCGTGACCAGCAGCAGCAGACCGAGCAGGCGCCGGCCGAACAGGCAGCACCCGCAGGGGAACAGCAGCCGCGCAGAAAGAAGCGTGATCAGCAGCAGCAGACTGAGCAGACGCCGGCCGAACAGGTCGCGCCGGCCAACGACAATCAGCCCGGCGAGCAGGCCCAGCCGCGCAAGAAGAACAAGCAGGATCAGCAAACCCAACCTGAAGTCGCCCCGGCGCCGAAGGAAGCTCCCGCTGGAGAGGCGACGGCCCCTGCCGGCGAGCAGCCGGCGGCCCAAGGCGAGCAGCCCCAGGACACGACGAAGAAGCACGGCAGGAAACCTGTTGGCGAGCAGCCGGCGACGCCCGAACAACCCGCCACCGGCGAACAACCGGCCAATGGTCAGACGGCAGCACCGGCACAGGGCGAAAACCCGGTGCAAGGCGAAGCACCGGCCGATCCAAACGCCGCTCCCATCCTGGACAGCCAGAAGGACGCCGAGCGCAGGGGCGGCGGCCGCAAACGTGGCGACAAGAATGCTCAGCAGGATGGCGAGCAGCAGAATGGCGGACAAAATGCCCAGCAAGGTGGCGATCAGGGCCGCAAGCCGGTGGCTGCTCCCATCGACCAGGGTCCGCCGCCCACCGACGACAGGGCCGCACAGCAGGAGATCAAGCCCGAGAAGATCGTCCCGGTGACCGAGGAGAAGGGTACGCGCGTAGAGCGTGCGCCCGATGAGATCGCCCGCGATCGTCGGCGTCCGAAAGGCGTCGACGTCGTCAGGAAACTCGGCGATCGCGTCATCCTGCAGTTCAACAACCAGACATTTGTCCAGAGCAATGACGCCCCGCGCGTCACCCGCGGTGCCAAAGAAGTCTACTATGAGGATCTGTCGGGCGATCGCACCCGGGAAATCGTCGAGCGTGACAACGGTGTCCGGATCGTCACCATCCGCAACCGCTATGGCGACGTTATCCAGCGTTCGCGCATCGCGCCGGATGGACACGAATATGTGCTGAGCTATGTCGACGAGCGGCACTATCAAGATGACAGCGACTGGCGTGATCCCGGCGACGACCTGCCGCCGATGCGGCTGACCATCCCGCGCCGGGAATACATTCTCGATTCCGAGGACGTCGAGAGCCCCGATGACTACTACGAGTTCCTCGAACAGCCCCCGGTCGAGAAGGTCCAGCGCCTCTATTCGATCGACGAGGTCAAGCGTTCGGCCCGCGTGCGCGACATCGCACGTCGCGTCGATCTCGACACGCTCAACTTCGAATTCGGTTCGGCCTCCATCTCCGACACCGAGGTGCAGAAGCTCGAGGGCGTAGCGACCGCCATGGAGAAGCTGTTGAAGAAGAACCCGGCCGAGACCTTCCTGATCGAAGGTCACACCGACGCGGTCGGCACACCGGAGGCTAACCTCGCTCTTTCCGATCGCCGCGCGGAAGCGGTGGCGGAGGCTCTGACCAATGCCTTCGGCATCCCGCCGGAAAACCTGACGACACAGGGCTATGGCGAGGAGTATCTGAAGGTCAACACGGCGGCGCCCAACCGCGAGAACCGCCGCGTCGCCATCCGCCGCATCACCTCGCTGGTGGCACCGGTCGCCAGCAACAATTAGGTCATGATTTCAAAATCATGACCCGGTTTGTGGAATCGGCAAGAGAAGCATCCACCCCCGGCACAACCGGGGGTGGATGGATGTGTCGGGTTCAACAAGAATTTTACGGGCATTAGACACGGCTCATTGAATCGCGAGCGCAGCCACCCCAGATTCGGTGCTGGGCGTTCCCTGCCCCGTCCCGACTCCAGCGGGACGCATTGAGCCCCGCCGGACCTTGTTCGGCGGGGTTTTTTGTCTTGCAAACGGTGGCGGCCTCGTCGAATACGGCCATTGCTGAGAGATAACCCGCCGGAATCATCCCATGAAGCGTCTCGAACTCGCCATCGAAATCGATCATTCTCGCTTCACGCTGGCTGCTCGTCGTTTTCTATATAGGCTTGGCCCTGGCATTGGCCGTCTATGCGCTGTCCTTCGGCAAGAAGCTCTATGAGTTCATTACCTTGGCGTTCACGCTCGGTGACACCGACACCATCCTGAAGATGCTCGGCCTGATCGATGCCGCGCTGGTCGCCTCGCTGGTGGTGATGGTCATCATCTCGGGCTACGAGAATTTCGTCAGCCGCTTCGACGACCAGGACGGCGGTGTGCACTGGCTGGGCACCATCGATGTCGGTTCGCTGAAGGTCAAGGTTGCCTCGACCATCGTCGCCATCTCGTCGATCCACCTCTTGCAGGTGTTCTTGAACTCATCGTCCTACACGACCGACCAGTTGATGTGGCTGACCATCATCCATCTCGCCTTCGTCGTCTCGGCGCTCATGCTCGCCTATATCGACCGGCTGATGGGCCTGAGCAAAGGCAAGAAGGACGAGGCGTGAGCCTGCGCCTGCCGGACGTTGAATCAATCCCGCAGGAACGATGCCCTACCGCCTTGTTCGAGCAGGGCTTTCCCACGACTCTGCTGGTGGCGAAGGTCTTGGCTCGACGCCCGTCGCGTCAAAACGAACAGCTCTAGTAAATATTCCTGATCTTGCTGTCCGTGCGGGCAAACACCTCGTCGGGGACAAAAAAGTCGCCGGCCAGCGGCCCGGTCGCATCAGGCGCATAGATCGAGAAATCGCTGACGCCCTCGGCGCGCAGCACCTCTTCGTCGATGTAGAAATTGCCGGTCGCTTCGCGCGCCGGCCGCATGAAGATGGCATGCGCAGCATCGGCCATGATGTCGGGCAAACGGCTCATTGCCGCCACCGTCGCGCCGCCCAGCAGATTGCGCACGGCTGCCGTGTCGATGGTCGAAATCGGCCACAGTGAATTGACGGCGATGCCGTCCTTGGCGAACTCGGCGCTCATGCCCAGCGTGCACATCGACATGCCGAACTTGGCCATCGTGTAGGCGACATGGTTCTTGAACCACTTGGCCTTCATGTCGAGCGGCGGTGCCAGATTCAGGATGTGAGGATTGCTGGCCAACTTCAGGTGCGGAATGCACATTTTGGACACCAGGAAGGTGCCGCGCGTGTTGATCTGATGCATCAGGTCGTAGCGCTTCATGTCGGTTTCCAGCGTGCCGGTGAGCTGGATGGCGCTGGCATTGTTGACGCAGATATCGATGCCGCCGAACTTTTCCACGGTCCTGGCGACCGCCTCGGCCACCTGTGCCTCTTCACGGATGTCGCACAGCACGGGCAGCGCCTTGCCGCCGGCCTGCTCGATCTCTTCTGCCGCGCTATAGATTGTGCCGGGCAGCTTCGGATGCGGTTCGGCGGTTTTGGCCGCGATCGTCACATTGGCGCCGTCGCGCGCCGCGCGCAGCGCGATCGCCAGCCCGATGCCGCGCGATCCGCCGGAGATGAACAGCGTCTTTCCCTTGAGCGACATTTCCTTGCGCCTCCCTTGCAACACGTCAGACGCGAAGCTTTGCGCGGCGGGCGACCACAGCGCAAGACCCGACACGCCGGACACCGCGTTACGCAGCGTAGGGTTTATGACTAAACCAGCACCAGCCCCTGCCGCATCGCAGTGGCAATCGCGTCGGTGCGGTTGGCGGCACCGAGCTTGATCAGGATTGCGGCGACATGGAACTTCGCGGTGTGCACGGAAATGTTCAGCCGCCGCGCGATCACCTTGTTGGGTGCGCCCTCGGCCAGCAGCGCCAGCACTTCCGCCTCGCGTGGCGACAGCGAAGGACGGACGGCATGCTCGTCGGAGGCTTCATCTTCGAACGGCTCGCCATCGCCGGCATGGAAATCCTCATGGCGTCCGGTTCTGCGCTCGCCCGATACCCGATAGCCGGCCGCCGCCAGCCGCGCCGCCGCAGCGATCAACAAATCGTCCGCGCCCGTTTGGAGGACGGCCAACACCTCGCCCGCGGGCCGTTCGCCATTGGCGCCTCCCGATAGCAGAACCCGGGGAATGGCGGCCGGCACGGCACCGCCGCTGCTGTCGTCAACGATGGCGACGTCAGCCCTGCCGGCCACCACCGGCAGCAGGTCATCGCTCGCGGCCAGCGAGGCCGCCAGGCGCTCGGCGCGCGACGCATCGCCAAGCGCAATCAGCACCACCAGCCGCCGCGAGACGGCACCGTCATGCATGATCCGGTCGCTGGTGAGCGTGTCCATGGATGCCCTCAGCTCAGCGGCTTTTCGCCGATGGTCAGCCCGACATCGCGCTGTTCGCCGCCGCGCACCACGCCGAGCGTCACCGAAGCGCCCGCACTGTCTGGTCCGAGCCTGCGGATCAGGTCGCGCGGTCCATGCACCGCCTCACCGTTCCACGCCACGATGATATCGCCGAGAGAGAGACCGGCGGCCTTGGCGGGACCATCGTCATCGAGGCTCATCACCATCGCGCCATGCGCGTCGCGGTCGCGTACCGGATGCAGGCCGGCGCCGAGATAACCGCGCGCGACATGGCCCTTTTCGCGCAGCGTCGCAACCGCCCGCTCGATCGTCTCGTAAGGCATGACCAGCGCCCGGTGGCGCGGCCCGAACAGCAGCATGCCGATCAGCGCACCCTTGGCGTCGAGAACCGGGCCGCCCTCGAAACGGCCGCCGGCACCGACGGCCAGATTGATGCGCCGGTCGATGGTGCCGCCGCGCATCGAGCGCCAGGCCGGACCGACTTCGCCGACCGAGCCCGAAACGGCCAGAGCCGACCCGTTGCTATTGCCGATGGCGATGGCAATGTTGCCTGGCCGCACCGCGTCAGCCCTAGCCAACGGCACGGCGTTGATGGCCGTAGCCGGCTTCAGCAGGGCAACGCCAGTCGACGGATCGCGGCCGACCAGTTCTGCCTTCACCGCCTCACCCGAGGCCAGCGTCAGTTCGATCTCCTCGCCGGCCTCGACAGCCTCCTCGGCGGTGACGAAATAACCGTCACGCCAGTGGAAGGCGCTTGCCGTGCGGTGATGATGCGTGGCGAAGCCAGCCGTTGCCGGTGCCGCCTGGGCGGCGAGATCGGCGATGGCTTGCGAAAACGCACTCAGATTGAAATCGCTCATATTGGTCTCCTGGGTTCATCCATGCCCCAGATATCGCTCGACAGCGCGTTCAGAGGTACTCGCCTGACGGCTAGTTGCCGGTTTGACTGGCCATCTGGTCAGGTCGCGGCGGTTCCAGCCGCTCCGCACATATAGTGCGTGTCGCCCAAAAGTGCTCAGCGGTTTTAGGACAACGACACGCACAGGAAAAAAAACCATCCTTTCGCCCGAAAATACGGAGCCCCTCCATGGCCCTCGCCGCAGCCAAATTCGAACCTGACGATACATTGCTCGACGCATATTCGACGACCGTTGCGGACGCCGTCGACCGCATCGGCCCGGCCGTCTGCCGCATCGAACGCGTTGGCGGCCAGGGCGGCCACGGCTCCGGCTTCGTCATCGCGCCGGACGGACTGGTCGTCACCAATTTCCACGTCGTCGGCGATGCCAGGACAGTGCGCGTCTCGATGCCGGACGGCGCCTCCCGCGAAGGCCGCGTGCTCGGCCGCGATCCCGACACCGACATCGCGCTGGTGCGCGCCGACGGCAGCTTTGCCGATGTCGCACCGCTCGCCGATTCCAAGCGGCTGCGGCGCGGCCAGATCGCCATCGCCATCGGCAATCCGCTCGGCTTTGAATGGACCGTCACCTCCGGCGTCGTCTCGGCGCTCGGCCGCTCCATGCGCGCCTCGACCGGCCGGCTGATTGACGACGTCATCCAGACCGACGCAGCGCTCAACCCCGGCAATTCCGGCGGGCCGCTGGTTTCGTCGGCCGGCGAGGTGATCGGCGTCAACACCGCCATGATCCATGGCGCGCAGGGCATCGCCTTCGCGGTCGCCTCCAACACCGCCAATTTCGTCATTTCGGAGATCATCCGCTTCGGCCGTGTCCGCCGCGCCTTCATCGGCGTCTCGGCCGACACTGCCAGTTTGCCGCGCCGCGCCGCCCTGTTGTCGCAAGTCTCGACCAGCACGGCGGTTCGCCTGCGCAGCGTCGAGAAGGACGGCCCGGCGGCCAAGGCCGGCCTGAAAGAAGGCGACATCATCGCCGCCATCGACGGCCGTCCTGTCACCGGCGTCGACGACCTGGTGCGCATGCTCGACGCCGAACGCATCGGCCGCGAGACGCTGTGCACCGTCGTGCGCCGCACCGGTGTCAGCCAGGTGACGGTGACGCCGGTGGCAAGGGCCAGTTGAGGCGGGCGCTCAGGCTCCCGCCACCCCTTCCGCATACTGCGCCAGAAACGCCTCGCTCGGCGGGATCGGCTTGATGACGTCGATCAGCACGCCATTGGGGTCCTTGGTGATGAAATGGCGCTGGCCGAAGGGCTCGTCGCGCAGCGAGCGCAGGATCGGCAGGCCGGCGGCGACGACGCGCTCATAGACAGCGTCCGGGTCGCGAACCTCGAAATTGATCAGCAGGCCCGAAGCGCGGCCCCGCCCCTCTTCCGGGATGGTCTCATGGCCGCCCTGGACGATGCCGAGATTGACTCTTCTGTCCTCCCCCGATTGCAGATGCACATACCAGTCGCTTTCGAACAGGGGCTGGAAGCGGAAATGCTTCACATAAAAGGCCGCCGTGCCGGCGACGTCGCCGGTCATCAGCACCGGGTAATAGCTCGTGGTCTTCATCTTTCCTTCTCCCGTCAATTAACATACAGTCTGCATGTAAACCGAATTAACATACAGGCTGCATGTATGCAACACGATTTCGCGCGTCGTTCCAACCGCGACCGCACCGAAGCGACGCGCGCCCACCTGATTGCCGCGGCGCGAAAGCTGTTCACGGAGAAATCCTATTCCGAGACCGGCACGCCGGAGATCGTCGCCGCCGCCGGCGTGACGCGCGGCGCGCTCTACCATCATTTTGCCGACAAGCAGGCACTGTTTGCTGCCGTGGTCGAGCAGGAGGCGGCAGCGGTCGCCGAGGAGATCGAGCGCGCCTCGCCGCCATCGCTGTTTGCCCATGACGCGCTGATTGCCGGCTCCGACGCCTATCTCGCCGCCATGCGCGCGCCCGGACGCACGCGGCTGCTGCTGCTCGACGGCCCGGCCGTGCTTGGCCGCGCCGCCATGGACGCGATCGACAATCGCCACGGCAACCGCTCTCTGCGCGAAGGGCTGGTCGCGGCGATGCGGGCGCAGACGATGACGAGATTGCCGGCCGACGCGCTGACCGCACTGCTCGGCTCCGCCTTCGACCGTGCCGCCCTGGCCATCGAGGCCGGCGCCTCAGCGCAAGATTACCGCGCCGTGCTCATGGCGCTGATCGATGGGCTGTCTCGTGCTCCTCATCCGGCACCTCGCCCGGCTCGAACTCGTTGAAGCAGCCGAGCTGGCGCTTGAACTGGTCGATCAGCCAGGCCGCCGCCGGCTTCGGGCTGCGATCGCTGCGATGCATGGCAAACAGCGGCGAACTCACCTCCCTGAAGGATTCGAGGTCGATCTCGACCAGCCGGCCGCTCGCCAGGTCGTCTGATATCAGCCAGCGCGGCAGCCCGCCCCAGCCCAGCCCCTCGCGCATCAGCATATGCTTGGTGCGGACATCCGTCAGCCGCCAGGTACGGTAGGCATAGACGCCGAAGTCGCGCCCCTTGGTGCGCTCCGACTGGTCGGTGACGACAAGTTGGGTGTGTTCGCGTGCATCCTCGATCGCCACCGGTTTCGGCAGCAAGGCCAGCGGGTGGGTGGGCGCGGCGGCCAGCACGATCGACATGAAGCCGATGCGCACAAGGTTCACGTCGACATCGCCCAGCAGGCCGCCAATGCCAAGGTCGGCCTGCCCGCTGACGACATGGTCGGGAATCAGGCCGAGCGTGCCGATGTGCAGCCGCAGCATCACGGTCGGAAACTGCGCCTCGAATGCCTTCAGCACCCGAACCAGCACCGGTGACGGCAGCGTCGCGTCGACCGACAGCGCGACCTCGGCCTCGAGCCCCTGGTGGTGGCCGTCGACGCGCGAGCGGATGCGCTGCAGCACGCCGATCATGCGCCGTGCGTCCTCCAGCATCGCCCGGCCGATCTCCGTCAATTGCGGCTCGCGCGTGCCCTCGCGCTCGAACAGTTTCAGCCCAAGCTGCGCCTCGAGATTGGCGATGCCGTAGCTGATGACGGACTGTGCCCGGTTGAGCTTGCGGCCGGCGGCCGAGAAGCTGCCGGCTTCGGCGACTGTCACAAAGATCTGAAGTTGATCGAGCGTCGGGTTGGGTTGCATCGTTATATCCAATTTATGGATGGATCGTATAGAAAATATACCAGTTTATTGAATGGATCGAAAGCCCCATATCTGGCGGGACAAATCATTCCAACCGCTGGAGAGAGCCCAAAATGTCCATTCTTCTTGTCACTTCGAGCCCGCGCGGCGCTGCCTCGCATTCGACCCGCATCGCCACCGAATTCGCCGAAAAGCTCGTCGCCGCCGATCCGTCGAACACGCTCGTCGTGCGCGACCTCGTCGCCAATCCGTTGCCGCACATCGATGCCGACTATGCGACGGGCATCTATACCCCGGCCGAAGCGCGCACCCCGCGCCAGGCTGAAGTCGTCGGCGTCTCCGATGTCGTGCTCGACGAGCTGTTCGCCGCCGACACGGTGATCCTGGCCACCGGCTTCATCAACTTCAACATCTCCTCGACCCTGAAGTCATGGGTCGACCACATCTCCCGCTCCGGCAAGAGCTTTTCCTATGGCGAGAACGGCCCCAAGGGTCTGGTCACCGGCAAGAAGGTCTATATCGTGCTAGCTTCCGGCGGCATCTATTCGGAAGGTGCGGCCGTGCAGTTCGATCACGCCATTCCCTACCTGCGTGGCGTGCTCGGCTTCCTCGGCATGACCGATGTCGATGTCATCCGCATCGAAGGCGTTGGCATGGGTCCTGACGCGGTGACAGCAGCGCTCGCCAAGGCGACCGCCAAGGTCGACGCCGTTGTGGCCGCCAGCCAGGGTGTCGCGGCTGCCGCGTAAACAGCCGAGATTTGTCCGCATCGAAGGCAGGCGTTCGCGCCTGCCTTTTGCGTTCTAGCCGATGAGGTGCCTCAGCAGACCAGCGGCGCTGACCCCGACCAGCACGGTCGGCAGCATGGAAAATCGCGTGGCTGCGACCAAGGTAATGGCCAGCGCTAAAAGGTCGGCAGGATTCCGCGACACAAGGCCGGTGCGATGACAGAGATCAGCACGCAGCCGGGCGCAGCTTCCATCACAGCCGTGGCACGGGCGCCCAGCGTGCGGTTGCGCAGGACGACATAGCCGCCGATCCGCGTCAGGTAAGTGACGCCGGCCATCAGCACGATGGTGAAAAGGGTCGTTGCATCGATCATGCATCACCCGCCATCAGCCAGGCCGCGACCAGACCCGACATGGCGCCGGCGGCGACATACCAGGCACCGGGAACGAAGAGATAGACCAGTGCTGCAACGACCAGGCTGACCAGCCAGGGCCGCGCCGCCGCCATACCCGTCCACATGCCGCGCATCAGCACCAGGAAGACAGCCGGGAACGCCATGTCAAAACCATAGGTCTCGACATGGCCGAGCATCGGACCGAGCAAGGCACCCAGCGTGGTGAAGGCCACCCAGGTGAGATACATCGCCAGCGCCGCGCCCATATAGTAGCGCGGGCTAAAGGCCGGCGTAATGCCGGCAGCAGTACGCTGTTTGGCATCGGCCAAGCCCAGCGCCCAGCTTTCATCGCACATAAGGAAAAGCGCCGGAAACACCTTGCGCCGTGGCAGGTCGCGCAGGAACGGCGCCAGTGCCGCACCCATCAGCAGGTGACGGCTGTTGACCAGGAAGGTGATGGCGACGATGAGCACGATGTGCGGCGGCGACGTCCACAACTGGATCGCCGCGAACTCCGAACCGCCGGCGAAGTTCAGCCCTGTCATGGCAGACAGTTCGACCGTGCTCAAGCCTTTCTGCGTGGCCTGGGCGCCAAGCACCAGCGCATAAGGGATGGTGCCGAACAGCACCGGCGCGCAGGACGCCACGCCACGGCGGAATTCGGATTTCGAACCATCTGCCACCGTCTCGACTGCCTGTGAAATGCTCATGTGTCTTCATCGGCTGACCTCGCGGCCGCCGCTTCCCTGCGTTTGAAATCAACTGATGTCGGCAGCAAACATACCGAAATCGGTCCGCAATTTGGTTGCGGAGATTGTTGTATTTCGCCCAATTCTGGCATTTTATGTTACAAATTTTCGAATAGATGGAATCTGTAGCCATGAAGCTGGATGAGATCGACAAGCGGATTCTGCGGGCGCTGCAGCGCGACGGCCGCATGGCCAACAATGATCTGGCCAATGAGGTCGGGCTGTCGCCATCGCCTTGCCTGCGTCGCGTGAAGCTGCTGGAGGAAGCCGGTGTCATCGACCGCTACGTCGCCGTGCTCAACCCGGCCAGCATCGGCAAGGGTCTGACCTTCTTCACCCGTATCTGGCTGAAGACGCAGGACGAGGACACGATCGAGCATTTCGCCACCGAAGTCGCCAAGCTGCCGCAGGTGATGGAGTGCTATCTGATGCTCGGCGATTGCGACGCCATGGTGCGCGTAGTGGCGGCCGGCATCGACGACTACCGCCGCTTCCAGTCGGAGCATCTGAGCCGCATCAAGGGCGTGCAGAACGTCAAGACCGACGTCCCAAGCCAGACGATCAAATACACGTCGGAACTGCCGGTCTGATCTGCTGAAAACTGCGTCGGGCCAGACTGGATAAAAAATGCAACCGGATTGTAGGATCAGCCTCGCTGCCGGCGTCCTTCGGATGCAAGCAGCGCTGAGCGCTGCCCTCTGGCATGGGAGATTTGAATGAGCTTTTCCTATCGTTGGGTCATCGTCGCGGCTGGCGCGCTGATGTCCTGTGTCGCCATCGGGACGATGTTTTCGCTGGCGATCTTTCTCGAGCCGATGGCGATCGACACCAACTGGTCGCGCGCCGGCATTTCGAGCGCCATGACGCTCAACTTCCTGGTGATGGGCCTTGGCGGCTTCGCCTGGGGCGCGATATCGGACCGTTTTGGCGCCCGCATCGTCGTGATGACCGGCGCGGTTCTGCTCGGGCTGGCGCTGGTGCTGGCCAGCCGGGCCGGTTCGCTGCTGAGCTTCCAGATTACCTATGGCGTGCTGGTCGGCCTCGCGGCAAGCGCCTTTTTCGCGCCGATGATCGCGCTGACCACAGGCTGGTTCGACACCAACCGCAGCCTCGCCGTCTCGCTGGTCTCGGCCGGCATGGGCGTGGCGCCGATGACGATTTCGCCCTTCGCCCGCTGGCTGATCTCCGCCTATGACTGGCGCACCGCCATGTTCGACATCGGCATTACCGCCTGGGTATTGCTGTTGCCGGCGGTGCTGCTGGTGCGCCAACCACCGAAGCCCGTCATGGCCGAGACCGGCTCCGCGCCGGTTGCCGAAGGCGCCGGCCTGACGGTCGGCAAGGCGCTGCGCTCACCGCAGTTCATCGTGCTGGGGCTGACCTTCTTTGCCTGCTGTGCGGCGCATTCCGGCCCGATCTTCCATATGGTCAGCTATGCCATGCTGTGTGGCGTCGCCCCCATGGCAGCGGTCTCGATCTACAGTGTCGAAGGCCTGGCAGGCCTCGGCGGCCGGCTCTTCTACGGCGTGCTGGCCGACCGGCTGGGCGTCAAGCCGGTGCTGATCGCGGGCCTGGCGATCCAGGCGATCGTCATTGCCGCCTATCTCTCGATCAGCCGGCTTGAGCAGTTCTACATGCTGGCCGTTATCTTCGGTGCCACCTATGGCGGCGTCATGCCGCTCTATGCGGTGCTGGCGCGCGAATATTTCGGCCAGCGCATCCTCGGCACCGTGTTCGGCGCCGCCACCATGCTGTCCAGCCTCGGCATGGCGCTGGGCCCGCTTGCCGGCGGCATGGTGTTCGACGCCTACGCCAACTATTCCTGGCTGTTCATCGGCTCGGCTCTTATCGGGCTCGGGGCGGTCGGCATCGCCATCGCGTTTCCGCCGCTGCCGCGCAGGGAGTTGCAGCCGGCTTAGTCCGCGTCGATTTCCACACCTTGCTGGCCGGGCGCGCAATCAGCCTGGCCCGTTCGGTTCACTGCGGATCCTGTCCCCTGTTTCATCCGTTCCCCCTTGCGCGAGGCAGTTTACGGGCAACGTTTGCACCAAGCGATCTCGACTGAGCTCGCGCATCCAGTCCACGCCAGAGAGGACACCCTGATGGTCGAACATCCGAGTGGAAGCGAAAGCAACAGAATTGCCGCAAGCGCTGTTGCCGACGACGATCCGCGTCTTGCATTCATTTATCAGGAAGCAGTGAGAGGTCTCACGCAACAGCAAACCCTTGTGGAGAACATGAGCAGCCGCGCCGGCAGCCTTGTCTTCGCCACCGCCTTCGCAAACTCGTTGCTTGGCGGTGCGGCCCTTTCCAACGGGCTCGGGCCTTGGGACTGGATTGCGGTGGCCCTGCTGTTCGGCATTGGCGGGCTGATCGTCTTCATGCTTTGGCCCTACCACCAATACACATTCCGCTTCGATCCCGAAGAGTTGCTTGATCAATATGTCGACGGCGACAGGCCGACGACGATGTCGGCCATGCGCCGCGCGCTTGCGCTTCGCATCAAAGCGGACATGGCCGGCAACTGGCGAATTATCCAGCGGCTGCGGGTGGCGCTGCAGATTGCGCTGCTGTTTCTGCTGCTCGATATCCTGGCCTGGCTTTTGGCGATTGCAGGCGTTTGAGCCGGAGGGCACACGGGTCCGCCACGGCCCGGCGCTTGACGGACAGGCAACCCACGATGGATCGAAAAGCTTTCTTGAGCATTTAAGCTTTGGCTAATAGTAGCCCAGGAGAGAACCAATGAAAAAGACGCTGCTCATTTTGAGCCTGCTCATTCCGCTCTCGGCGTGCTCCCGTACAGAACAAGGCGCTGCCGTCGGCGGCTTGGGTGGCGCAGCGGTAGGCGCCGCGGTGGCCGGCGATCCTGTGCAAGGGGCGGTTGTTGGCGGTGCGGTTGGCGCGATAGCCGGGGCCGTCATCGGGCACGCCAGCGAAGCCGGCCAGTGCAGATATCGCGATCAGTATGGCCGGGTTTACGTTGCACGATGCCCGGAGGGTTACTGACCTGGAGGCGCGGGATCTCTTTCGATCACGCGCCTGCTCCGGAGGTGGGATAAGCGATGGGCTATCGGATCAAAGTACTGCTGGGTTGCTGGTTCGCCGTTGCCAGCGCTGCCGCGATGTATGCGGCATCCACCGCCGCGATCTCCGCCGCGCCTGTTGATGGCAAGACGATTGCCGATCACCTCTCATCGGTAAAGTCCATGTCCGGGGACTTCGTCCAGTCGGGTCCAAATGCGGAGAGGACCCGTGGCAGGTTTTTTCTACAACGCCCCGGCAAGATCCGATTCAACTATGCAGGCCAATCAGGGATCAGCGTGATTGCAGATGGCAAATCCCTGGTGGTTTATAACAGAAAGCTGAAGACATCGCGGCTTTATGCTCTCTCGAAGACGCCGCTTAAGCTGCTGCTCGACAATAAGGTCGACTTCTCCGGCAATCGCGTGAAAAGCATCAGGGACGATGGCGCCCAAGTTACCGTCAAGCTGGCCGACAGATCGACCTTCGGCAATTCGAGCATCTCCATGGTGTTCGACAGTAAATCTCTCGATCTGCGCAGATGGAGCCTCACCGACGAGAAGGGACTTACCACAACGGTGACTATATCAAATGTGAAGCAGGGCGTTCGCGCTCCCGAGGGCACCTTCGTGATCGATTACACGGCAAACCGTGAATTCAACACGACAACGAAATAGCCGAAGCCGCGGGCATATTCCCTGGCCGGAACCAATGCGATCACCAGCGGTTTAGTCCATGAAGGGACCGGAACCGCAAAGGACGCGGCGCAATGATTGAAATTCACAGCATGGAAGCGGCCAAAGCCAGACTGCGTATAAGGAGAGCTGAGCACTCTTTGAAGTGCGCGAACGACTTGCTGGATGAGGAAGGTGGCGTCGCCCTCAATCTGGCATTGTGCAGCCGGATAAGGGCCGCGCAAAGGCACCTGATCGAGGCAAGGGCACGCCTGATGACGATCGATCCCGCCAGGACGAATTGACCCGCTGGCGGTCGCGATCTGCGACCTCCAGCGGAGAGGTGGTCCTGCCTACCCAAAAATCCGATCGCCCTGCTCGTCGACCAACTGGATGCCCTCCTTGATCGAGATGTCCACGGCGTCGTCGAGCGGAGAGTTAAAGAAGGTTGTATCAGACAGACCTAAGGCGATAGTAGTTATTCGTCGGTAAGTGGGGCTTTTCATCGTGACAACTCGCCTGGGTCCGCTGGTAACCTTTTGCTTGATCGCCTTTGTCGCCTTGACTGCAACTGCATCGGCCGTCGCAAAGCAGAAAGCGCCCGAAGAATGGCCGATGAACTTCATTCTGGTTCGGAACGGCGATTGCAACGTCAACTGCGTCCAATGGATATCTGCCGAGGGCATAATAAAACCTGATACCGCCAAGCAATTTGAGAAATTTCTGCGGAAACTGAAGGGAGAAAGGCTTCCTGTCGTGTTTCAGTCTGGCGGCGGGAACGTGGATGCGGCGCTCGAAATGGGACACATGATCCGCGCCGCCGGCCTCGAAACTGCGATAGGCAGGACGCAGTTGAACGGCTGCCCGATGCTGGTGCCACGCTGTCCGCAAAAGATGGTCAGGAACGGCTGGTCGGAAGGGGAAGTTCATTCTGGTGGGGCGTACTGTTTCTCGGCCTGCCCATGGGCCTTGGCTGGGGGCCAGGTCCGCGCCGCAGCTGCCAATGCCCGGATCGCCGTCCATCAGATAACGAACGGCCGGAAGACACCCCGAATGCACAACGGCAGAAGAAGCCTTGATGAGATTTCGACGGTGCCTGATCCGGCGCTGAAGCAGTTGCTGTCCGACTATTTCGACGAAATGGGCGTCAACAGCGCCGATGTGTTCGCCATGATGGGGCTGGCAACGCCGCAGGGCCTTTATAACGTCTGGGACGCTGAAGCGCTCAAATCAGGCATCATAACGAAAGTCTACTCGTACTCGGAAGAACCGGGCTACGTCATCGGTGGAACGAATGTTGCCGATCCGGCCGATCCCACGCCGGCGGCTACTCCAGTGCCGGCGGTTACCACAATGCCGGACGAACTCATGCATTTACTGCCATAGCAAGGCGGCCTGTAGAGTGAGCCGGCTTTGATGGCATTGCGGAGACCAGGCCTTGTTTGGCGTTCCTAACACGCTTGACAGCATCTTCACGCTGATCGGTTGGGCTCATTGCGAGATGCCGAAGATTTTCGCCTCGACCGGTCCTGCCTATCCAAAAACCCGATCGCCCTGCTCGTCGACCAGTTGGATGCCCTTCTTGATCGAGATGTCGACGGCGTCGTCGAGCCCGGCAAAGCGGTCGGCGCGGATGAATTTGTGTTCCTTCACCACGCCGTCGATCTCCTTGGAGACGACGCCGCAGGTCTGGTACTGGCCATCGGCCTTGTAGGGCGTGGCGCTGATCAGAAAGCCCTTGTGCTCGACCTGCTTGGCTGGCGCTGCACTCGTCGGCTCAGCCGTCTGGGTTCCGCCGCCGCCACCGCCGAAAAGACGCTTCAGAAAAGACATCGGACTTCCTCCAACAGCATTCATCCCGCACCATGTAGAGTGACGCGGGATGAATTTCACTATCGGTCCTTGGCCCAGCGGGCAAGGGCGGCGTCCCATCGGCGGACGAGCTTACTTGTGCGACAGCGCTTCCAGCGCCTCGGCGGCGGCTTCGAGGATGGCGATGGCCTCGGCCTGCTTGTCGGCCGGGGCGTCGACGAAGTCGCCCAGAGCCGCGCGCAGCCGGTGACGGACTGCGCGGAATTCGTCGCGCGCTTCCGAACGATCCCCGCGGCCACCGCGGCCGCCACGACGCCCGCCCTCTTCGCTCTCGTCGTTCCAGCCGAACCAGTCGCGCGCCTTGGCCATTTTGCGGCCGAAGCGTTCGAGATGGTCGAGCACGCCGTCGATCATCTCGCGGTTGTCGGCGAGATGCGCCTGGCCCGCCTCGGTGATCGAAAACACCTTCTTGTTGCCGTCGGCGGCGGAGGCGGCATAGCCGGCCTCTTCCAGGAAGGTCAGCGTCGGGTAGACCACGCCCGGGCTCGGGCTGTAGATGCCGCTGGTGCGCTCTTCCAGGGCCTTGATGATGTCGTAGCCGTGACGCGGCGCTTCGGCCAGCAGCGACAGCGTGATCAGCTTGAGGTCGCCGTCGGCCAGCATGCGTCCGGCGCGGAACATGTCGCCCGGACCGCCGCGCCCGCCACCACGGCCGCCGTGGCCGAACGGGCCAAAGCCGCCGCCCCCTCTGCCACCGAATTTGCCGGCCATGTGCATGAACATGCGCTCGCCGAAATGACCGCGCCCGAAATGATTGTGTTTGTGCATTGATTGCTCCTTGAGTTGTATCTTACGATATATCTTAATTAGGCAAGTCAATCGATGGAGTCAAGATATATCTTACGATGTATCTGAATGCAGCACCAGCGGGCTCGATTTTCCAGTCTCGGCCGCTTCGTTGCGAACGGCGGCCACCGATAAATTCGGCTACCAGCGCCCCTTGTGCCGGTTCCAGGCATAGAGAAGATCGGCAAAGCGATCGTAGGCAAAGCGTGTCAGCGGCAAGGCAACCCGATTGCCGAACAGCGTCGCCAGCCAGCCCTCGCCCGGCGTGACCTTCCATACCGCGATGGCGACATCGGCGCCGACCAGCAGTCGGCCCTCGGCATCGGTGGCGTGCAGCCGGCGGCGGATATCCTCAAGCGACGCGCCATGTCCGGCAAGCGCTGCCGGTTCAAGATTGATGTCTCGGAACTCGATCCGCCCAGCCTTGACCGCTTCGATCAGCCGCCGCTTCTGCCTGCTGATCCCGGCATCGCAGACCGGGCAGCGCGTATTGTACCAGACGG
Source organism: Mesorhizobium sp. BR1-1-3 (assembly GCF_020165455.1). Classification (NCBI taxonomy): domain Bacteria; kingdom Pseudomonadati; phylum Pseudomonadota; class Alphaproteobacteria; order Hyphomicrobiales; family Phyllobacteriaceae; genus Mesorhizobium; species Mesorhizobium sp. BR1-1-3. The sequence goes on along the minus strand of NZ_JAIUIC010000010.1, from coordinate 34,985 downwards.
TCAGCATAGTTCCGGCATTTGGTTGGTAGCGCAAACTTGAAGGACCACGAACGATCGGGCGCCGTCAAGACGTCGCTCGGTCGCTCGCGCGAAGGAGAATGTATCGGGCCAGCCGGTCCGGCCCTTCCGCTACGGGCTTTATCCGAGCGAGGTGACGATCTCGCGGTAGGCCAATTCGGGAAAGGCCTTCAGCGTCCGCGTCCTGACATTGCCGGCCGCCGCCAGCATCAGCGAGAAGCGCGCCAGCACCGCGTCGTCGGGCGCTTCGACCACCGCCACCATGTCGTATTCGCCCATGGTCAGGTAAAACGCCTTGAACGATCCGCCCATGTCTCCCAGTTGCCTCCTGGCGGCGTCGAGCCGCTTCGGTGACTCGCGCACGTTTCTGGCACCCTGCTCCGTCCAGTTCATCAGCACGATGTAGCTTGTCATGGCACACCTCCCTCCGGGGCCACGGAGCACGGCGGCTTCGCCGGGGCGGGCATCCGGGTTATCGCCCAGAAATGCATCCGACAGCGAAATTATCCTCCCGAAGGGCCTGGCCCGCAAGAGTCACGCCCAACAAACAAAAAAGGGCGCCATCGGCGCCCTTGAACTCTTTGCATCGGTAAGTCTCAGCTATCCAGGAAGCTGCGCAGCTTGCGCGACCTGCTCGGGTGCTTGAGCTTGCGCAGCGCCTTGGCTTCGATCTGGCGGATACGCTCGCGGGTAACCGAGAACTGCTGGCCGACTTCTTCCAGCGTGTGGTCGGTGTTCATGCCGATACCGAAGCGCATTCTGAGCACGCGCTCCTCGCGCGGCGTCAGCGAGGCCAGCACGCGCGTGGTGGTCTCGCGCAGATTGGCCTGGATCGCCGCGTCGATCGGCAGGATCGCCATCTTGTCCTCGATGAAATCGCCCAGATGCGAATCCTCCTCGTCGCCGACCGGCGTTTCGAGCGAGATCGGCTCCTTGGCGATCTTCAAGACCTTGCGCACCTTTTCGAGCGGCATGGCAAGCTTTTCGGCCAGTTCTTCCGGCGTCGGCTCGCGGCCGATCTCGTGCAGCATCTGGCGCGAGGTGCGCACGATCTTGTTGATCGTTTCGATCATGTGCACCGGAATGCGGATGGTGCGCGCCTGATCGGCGATCGAACGCGTGATCGCCTGCCGGATCCACCACGTCGCGTAGGTCGAGAACTTGTAACCACGGCGGTATTCGAATTTGTCGACCGCCTTCATCAGGCCGATATTGCCTTCCTGGATCAGGTCGAGGAACTGCAGGCCGCGATTGGTGTATTTCTTGGCGATTGAGATGACGAGGCGCAGATTGGCCTCGACCATTTCCTTCTTCGCGATCGCCGCTTCGCGCTCGCCCTTCTGCACCTGGTTGACGATCTTGCGGAATTCCAGGATCGAGATCGCCGTTTCGGTGGCGAGGTTCTGGATCTCGGCGCGCAGGTCCTTGATCGCATCCTTTTCGTTCTTGGTGAATTCCTTCCAGCCGCGCGAGGTCAGGTTGCCGATCGAGCGCGTCCAGTTCGGGTCGAGCTCGGAACCCTGATATTCCTTCAGGAACTCTTCGCGACGCACGCCGTAGCTTTCGGCGAGCCTGAGCAGCTTGCCTTCGTTCTGCACCAGGCGCTTGTTGATGTCGTAGAGCTGCTCGACCAGCGCCTCGATGCGCGCCGTGTTGAGCGACAGCGACTTCACCGCCTTGATCAGTTGGTCCTTCAGTTCCTTCAGCCGGCGATCCTGGCTGGGCGACAGCGTGCCGGCCGCGGCCAGACGGTTCTCGACCTGCTGGTCCTGCAGCTTGCGCAGCTTTTTGTAGGTGTCGGCGATAACGTCGAGCGTCTCCATCACCTGCGGGCGGAGTTCCGCTTCCATCGCGGCCAGCGACAGGCTCGCTTCGTCCTCGTCTTCGTCGTCGTCATCCGTCAGCCCACGCGTATCGGCGCCGACATTGGTGATGTCGTCTTCGTCGTCGCGCGAACGGCGCGGCTTGTCCTCGACCTTGGCTTCCTCGACGCGCTCGACCACCGGCGCCTGCTTGGCCTCGGGGCCGGCATAGGTGGCTTCGAGATCGATGATCTCACGCAGCAGGATCTTGGATTCGTTGAGTTCGTCGCGCCAGATGATGATGGCCTGGAAGGTCAGCGGGCTTTCGCACAGACCCGCGATCATCGTCTCGCGGCCGGCCTCGATGCGTTTGGCGATGGCAATTTCGCCCTCGCGCGACAAAAGCTCCACCGAGCCCATCTCGCGCAGATACATGCGCACCGGATCGTCGGTGCGATCGGTCGGTTCTTTCTTGGTGGTGGTGGCGGCGACCGCGGTGCCGGTCTGCTCAGCCAACTCGTTGGCGTCTTCCTCGGCATCGGCCGCGGTGTCGGCGGCCTCGGGCTCCTCGCCCTGCTCGTCGTCCTCGACCACGTTGATGCCCATGTCGGACAGCATCGCCATCGTGTCCTCGATCTGCTCGGAGGTCACTTCCTCTGAGGGCAGCACCGAATTCAGCTCGTCCATGGTGACATAGCCGCGCTTCTTGGCGGCCTTGATCATCTTCTTGACAGCATCATCGGAAAGGTCGAGCAGAGGGCCATCGGTGGCGCCTTCGCGTTCGGTTTCGACCTCTTCCTTTTCCTTTGTCGCCATAGTCTTTATCTTCTCCTAGCGGCCGAACTTCAAAGCCGCGTAAGCTGTCGGACCAGTCAAATCGGATGCGCTCGCTTATGAAACGCGCTTCACCGGGCCAGTAACTGCATCAACTCGTTTCGTTTGGTGTATGTCGTTGCCCCAAAACCGGGTTTCCCCTTTTTGGGCGACATCCATTAAGTCCAGATTAACCCTGATATCTGTGGCAGGCGGGCTGCCTGTCCAGTGACCAGTACCTCACATCGCTTATTTCCCGTCGACGCGGGTTCGGGTTAACGTTTCGAATCGTCCTGATTCCGCCAATCTGCCAGAAGGTCAAGCGCCTCTCGCATGATTCGCATGAAAAAAGCGAATCAATTACCCGACTTAGCCCGTTACGCGCCATTTCGACGCGCAACGACGCTTTCTCAATTCACTCGCTTCCAACTAAGCTCGCCCTGCCCTGCCCGAGGAGACGCCAAACCCTTCGATCAGCGCTTCCGTGGCTTGCACATCCTGGAATTGCGCCTGAATTTCGATCAGGTGCCGGTAGTTTTCGTCTGTGGGATCGGTGGCGAGCGCCGCTTCCGCCTGTTTCAGTTCCTTATGTAAGGTGCGCGCGCTGCGCTGCAAGTGCAGCGCCTGGCTGAAAGCATCGCGGGCATCTTCGAGGGCGGCGGTCTCCAGCGCCGGCCATTGCCGCATTCGCCGGATCAGGCCGACCGCCCGCTCCCAGATCTCGGCGCAGCCGGCGCGTTCGATCGTCGCAATCACCGCCTGCCGGTCATTGGCCATGTCATGCGCCATTGCATCGAGGATTGCCGCATGCAGCCGCCTCAGATCGGAGTTGGCAAGATCGAGAAACTCGATATGGGCGAAATTCTCGTCGATCAGTGCCGGATGGTTGACCAATGCGACGATGATCGTCGCCTCGCGCACCGACATCCCCTCGCCGCCGCGTTTGACCAAAGCCGACTGGCCGAGACTTTCGGTGATCGCAATGCGGCCGCCACCGCTCTTGGCGAACTGCCCGCCGGGAGCGGCTGCCTTGCCCTGGCCCGGGCGCCCATCCTGGCGGCCGCTTTGCCTGGTGCCGCGCTGCGAGCCGAAGAAGCTCAACACGCGCTCGCGCATCTCCTGTTGATAATGGTAGCGGAGACTTTCATCGCGGATGCGGCTGGTCAGTTCGCGCAGCGTCTTCTCGAGCTCGGCCCGCCGCTCCGGCGTATCGAAGACGCCGCCCGCCGTCTCACGCATCCATAAAAGGTCGACCAGCGGCCGCGCCTCGGCCAGAACGCTACGAAACGCATCCGGTCCTTCGGCCTTGACCAGATCGTCGGGATCCTTGCCTTCCGGCAGCAGCGCGAAACGCGCCGAGCGGCCGGCCTGCACCGACGGCAGCGCCATGTCGGCGGCCCGCCACGCGGCCTTCAACCCGGCCTTGTCGCCGTCGAAGCATAACATCGGCTCCGGCGCCATGCGCCACAGCAGCTCGAGCTGGTTCTCGGTAAGCGCGGTGCCGAGCGGCGCCACGACATTCTCGAAGCCGGCCTGCGCCAGCGCGATGACATCCATATAGCCTTCGACGGCGATGACCGTGCCGCCCTTGGCCAAGGCCTTGCGGGCGCGGGCGAAATTATAAAGCACGTTGCCCTTGTGGAAGAGCTCGGTGTCGGGCGAGTTCATGTATTTGGCCAGCGCATCGGGCTGCAGCGCGCGGCCGCCAAAGGCGATGATCTTCCCCCTGGAATCCGGGATCGGAAACATGATGCGGTCGCGGAACCAGTCATAGGAAACCGGGATGTCGTCGCCGTGGCGCACCAGTCCGCAGGCCTCGATATCGGCTTTCGGCACGCCCCTGGCGGCGAGATGCTCCTTCAGCGCATTGCGGCTGTCGGGCGCAAAACCGAGCCGGAACGATTGCTGCGTCGCCGGCGTCAGGCCGCGGTCGCGCAGATAGGCACGCGCCTTGGCGCCTTCCGGTCCCTGCAGCCGTTCCTGGAAGAAGGCGGTCGCCATCTCCATGACGTCGGTCAGGCTGGCGCGTTCCTTTTCGCGCCGCTCCTCCTGCGCGTCGCGGACCGGCATCGGCACCCCGGCCATGTCGGCGATCTTCTCGACCGCCTCGGGAAAGCTCATCCCGTCCAGTTCGGTGAGGAACTTGAAATGATCGCCCGAGACCGAACAGCCGAAACAGTGGTAGCGGCCCTTCTTGTCCTCGCAGTGGAAGGAAGGGCTCTTCTCGCCATGAAACGGGCAGCACGCCCAATAGTCGCCGCGCGGCGCGTTGGTCTTCTTGCGGTCCCACGCGACGCGCTGGCCGATCACCGATGAAATCGGCACGCGGTCGCGTATCTCGTCGAGGAAGGCGGGTGGAAAGCGCATCGGGGAACTCGTTTCCCGATTATATAATCACGCCCGCGAAATCCGACGACCCTTAATGCGGGCCATACCCGGTTTCCACAGGCAAAAAGAAAGGCGGCCGTAGCGGGCCGCCTCCCTTTTCAATGTCCGGCAAGGTGCCGATTAATGCGCGGCAAGCGCGCCGAAGATGACGCCGGAGAGGATGCCGACCAGGACATAGTCGTTGCCGACGCGGATCCATTCCTGGCCGCGGCCGGGGCGATGCAGGCCGTAGCGGCCATAGTCGCGGATCGGCTGATGGCGCTTCCAGCCGGAATATTTCTGGCCATGCCGCCAGTTGTTGCGCTTCACGACGACGACCTTCTTCTTGTAAACGCGCTTCCTCACATCGCTGTGGTGGCCGGGCTTCTGCCAGTCGACCTGGCTGTAGTTCGACTGCGGCGCGTTCGGCGCATTCAGCGGTGCGGCCTGGCCGGTGAGCGACGTGGCGGCCAGCATCGAGAAAGCGAGTGCGGAAAGGACGATGCGTTTCATGAGAAGTCTCCTTGGTTGTCGATATCGAAGCAGTAGCTGCCCATCGATGAACCGAAACTGAACGCACGCATTACAATTATGTAATGGATTCCTTGATTTACCCAAGGAAGCTGAACATGATCGCAAAGGCAGGAGCCAGTCGCACCGCAAACTCGGCCTATCCGCCGCTTCGCGCCCGCCCCGCAATGCAACCATTTGCGCGTCCGTCCATTCTCCGACACCGCCTGTCGCGCGGCAACGGCCCTTGAAATCGACAAGATTTTATTATCCGGCTAAAATATTCGAGCTATTATAAGTCACCGCCATGAACATGATTCGTTCCCTCGTTTTTCCTTCTGATCGCCACGCAAAACAGGGCGGGCGCCCTGTTTGCATGCGGGGGACGAAATGAGCGGGTCCGTCGTCCTTCTGCATCTGGCCGGCGCCGTGGCGCTGATGCTGTTTGCCACCCGCATGGTGAAGACCGGCGTTGAACGCGCCTATGGCGACGTGCTGCGCCATCGCCTCCGCGCCACCATGCGCAATCCGATCATGGCGGTGCTGGCCGGCACCGGCCTTGCCATCGCCCTGCAGAGCTCCACCGCCGTCACGCTGCTGGTCGGCTCCTTCGCCGGCTCTGGCATCGTCTCTGGCGCCGCGGGCCAATTGGCGGTGCGCGGCGCCGAGATCGGCTCGGCGCTGGTGGTCAAGCTGCTGACCTTCGACCTCACCTTGCTGGTGCCGCTGTGCCTGATCACCGGCACGGTCATGTTCATGGCCACCGAGCGGCGCGACTGGCGCCAGTCCGGCCGCATCCTGGTCGGCATCGGCCTTCTGATCCTGTCGCTGGAGATGATCGGCCAGGCATCGGAGCCCCTGCGCAACAGCCAGCTCATGCCGGTCATCATCAACTACTTCTCGACCGATTCCATCACCGCCTATCTGCTGGCGGCACTGATCACCTGGCTGTTCCAGTCGAGCATCGCGGCGGTGCTGTTGATGGCGACGCTGGCAGGCCGTGGCCTGATCACGCCCGAACTTGGCGTCGTTCTCATCCTTGGCGTCAACCTCGGCTCCTCGATCATCGCGCCGATGCTGACCCGCTCGTCGAGCCCCGAAGTGCGCGTCGTGCCGATCGGCAATCTCCTGATGCGCGGGCTTGGCTCGCTGGTCATGCTGATCCTGGTCATGATCTTCAGGCCGCACTTCGCCTTTCTCGGTTCGACGGCGGCGGACCAGATCGTCAATGCCCACATCCTGTTCAATGTGCTGATCCTGCTCGCCGGCCTGCCGCTGGCAGGCTTCGTCTACCGCGCTTCGGAGAAGATCGTCGCACTTGGCACCAAGCCCGTGCCGGCCGCCTCGCTTGACGTCGTCGAGCTGTCCGCGCTCAACGAAAGCGCGCTCGACGTGCCGAGCCAGGCGCTGGCCAATGCCACCCGCGAGGTGGTGCGGGTCTGCGAGACGATCGAGATCATGCTCAAGCGTATCATCGAACTCTATGAAAGTGCCGACGCCGACAAGATCAAGGCGCTGGCCGCACTCGACGACCGCGTCGACCGCAAGCACGCCGCGATCAAGCTCTACCTCGCCAAACTGACCAGGAACCCGCTGACCGAGGACGAGGCGCTGCGCTGCCAGGAACTGATCGGCGCCTGCGTCAAGCTCGAGCAGGTCGGCGACATCATCGTGCGCAACATGCTGGTGCATGTGAAGAAGAAGTTCGAGCGCGGACTGGAATTCACCGACGAGGGCTGGGCCGAGCTGTGCGCCTTCCATGGCTCGGTTCTGGCCAATGCGCGGCTTGCCTTCAACGTTCTGGTGTCGCGCGATCCCGAGACCGCCCGTCAGCTGGTGCTGGAAAAGGACCGGCTGCGCGACCGCGAAAAGGAAACCAGCGCCAGCCATTTCGTGCGGCTGCGCGACGGCACCGCCAAGAGCGTCGAAACCAGCTCGATCCATCTCGACACCATCCGCGACCTGAAACAGATCAATTCGCTGCTGGCCTCGATGGCCTATCCGGTGCTTGAAGAGCGCGGCCTGCTGACGGGGTCGCGGTTGAAAGCGAGCTGAAGAATAGCAATCCCCCACGAGGCCTCCGGAGAGAGAGGAAGGGAGCGCGCTTGGATAGGTTCGCGCGCTTCCTTTACCCCGGCCATCTCCCCCACAAGGGGGGAGATTGGCGCTTCACCGCCTCGCCCCCACTGAAGAAAACCTAAACTCGCGACAAAAATTTCTGGATTGCCCGCAAAGCCCATCCGTGGTTTGAGGCGCTTCCAGCTAAGGCTTCCCCATGTCGCTTCCGCTCATCGCCCTGTTCATCGCCGCCTTTGCCTTCGGCACCACCGAATTCGTCATTGCCGGCGTGCTGCCGCAGGTGGCGCAAGGCCTGGGCGTCTCGGTTCCCTCCGCCGGCTATCTCGTCTCCGGCTATGCCGGCGGCATCGCCATCGGCGGTCCGCTGCTGGCGCTCGCCACCAAGTCATTGTCGCGCAAGACCTTGCTGCTCGGCCTCGCCATCGCCTTCACCATTGGCCAGGCGGCTTGCGCGCTGGCGCCCGATTTCACCTCGATGCTTCTGTTGCGCATTGCCGTGGCGGTCGCGCATGGCGCCTATTTCGGCGTCGCCATGGTCGTCGCCGTCGGTCTCGTGCGCGAGGACCAGCGCGGCATGGCTGTCGCCGTCATCCTGTCCGGCCTCACCGTCTCCAACGTCATCGGCGTGCCGGCCGGCACCGCGATCGGCAACATCTGGGGCTGGCGTGCGACTTTCTGGGTGATGTGCGCGCTGGGTGTCGCGGCAACGCTTGCCATGGCAGCCCTTTTGCCGCGCACCACCGGCTCATCGGCCAAGCCCGCCGGCTTCGCCCGCGAGGTCCGCGTGCTGGCCCGCCAGCAGGTCTGGACATCGCTGATCCTGATGCTGATGCTGATGATCGGCCAGTTCGGCCTGTTCACCTACATCACCCCGACACTGCTCGAAGTCACCGGTCTCGACGAGAACCTGGTGCCGTGGGTGCTGCTGCTCAACGGCGTCGGCGCGACCCTTGGAGTCTTCCTCGGCGGCAAGCTCTCCGACTGGAAGCTGATGCCGTCATTGATCACCATGCTGGCCCTGCAGGCGGTGACGCTTGGCGTGATCTATGCCGTCAGCCCCTATCCCCTGCCGATGGTTGTGGCGATCGTCATCTGGGGCGGTCTCAACTTCGCCATCGGCACGCCGATCCAGACCCGCATCCTGGCCTGGACGGCAGATGCTTCCAACCTCGCTTCGTCGCTCATTCCGTCCGGCTTCAATGTCGGCATCGCGCTGGCCGCTTCGTTGGGCGCCGCGATGCTGAACAGCGGCTATGGCTACCGCAGCCTGCCGCTGCTCGGCGCCATCGCCATGCTGGTCGCCGTGGCAGTGGCGCTCGCCTCTTATGTCTGGGAAGGGCGCAGCAACGCCACGCCGCCGCTGACAGCCCCAGCCGAGTAGATCCCGATCCGGAAAGTGGACGCCGGTTTTCCGAAAAGATCGTGATCAACCAAAAACACTTCACCCGCGCCAGCGCAGCAGGCGCATGGCGTTGGCGGTGACCAGCACGGTCGCGCCGGTATCGGCCAGGATCGCCGGCCACAGGCCGGTGATGCCCAAAATGGTGGTGACCAGTAACACCGCCTTCAGCCCCAGCGCCACGGTGATGTTCTGGCCGATATTGGCCATCACCGCCCGCGACAGTTTCACCATACGCGCGACGTCCATGACGCGGCCGTGCAGGATCGCCGCGTCCGCGGTCTCCAGCGCCACGTCGGTGCCGCCGCCCATGGCAATGCCGATATCGGCGGCCGCGAGCGCCGGCGCGTCGTTGATGCCGTCGCCGACCTTGGCGACCTTGAAACCCTCGCGCTGCAATTCGCCGACGATGCGCTGCTTGTCCTGGGGCAACAGGTCCGCCCGCGCCTCGATGCCGAGCGAAGCGGCGATGGCTTGCGCCGTGCGACTGTTGTCGCCGGTCAACATCACCGTGCGGATGCTCTCGGCCTCCAGCGCCGCGATCCCGGCCGCAGCATCCGGCCGCGGCTCGTCGCGCATGGCAATCAGCCCGGCCACCACGCCATCGGCGACCAGCACTGACACCGTCTTGCCCTGGCCGTTGAAGCTGTCGACGGCGAGGCGCTGCGCTTGCGTCATGTCGGCGCGTTCGCCCGCCGCCTGGCCGGAGCCGAGGAAGACGGCGACGCCGCCAACGCTGCCCTCGACACCCTTGCCCGAGATTGCCTTCGCCGCGAGAGCCGGCGGCACCGGCGCCTTGTCGGCCTTGGCCCGGTCCAGGATCGCCATCGCCAACGGATGGCTGGAGCCCTGCTCCAGTGCTGCCGCCAGCGCCAGCACGGTGCGTTCATCCCTTCCATACGCCACGATGTCGGTGACGACAGGCTTGCCTGCGGTCAGCGTACCGGTCTTGTCGAAGGCGACCGCCGTGAGCCGGCGAAAGCCTTCCAGCACCGCACCGCCTTTCATCAACAGGCCACGCCGCGCGCCGGTCGCCAGGCCCGCGGCGATTGCCGCCGGGGTCGAGATGACCAGCGCGCAGGGGCAGCCGATCAGCAGGATCGCAAGGCCCTTGTAGATCCATTCGTTCCAGTCGCCGCCGGCAAGCAGCGGCGGCAACAATGCCACCAGCGCACCGACCGCCAGCACCGCCGGCGTGTAGGTGCGCGAGAAGCGGTCGATGAAGCGCTCTGTCGGCGCCTTGGCTTCCTGCGCCTCCTCCACCAGCCGCGCGATTCGGGCGATGGTGTTGTCGGAAGCGGCCGCCGTCACCCGCACCTTGAGCACGCCGTCGGTGCTGATCGTGCCGGCAAAGACGGCGTCCGTAGCGCCCTTGCGCTTCGGCGTGCTCTCGCCGGTCACCGGCGCCTCGTCGATTTCGCTCGCGCCCTCGATGATCTCGCCATCGGCCGGGATGCGGTCGCCCGGCCGCACCAGGATGATGTCGCCGACCGCAAGGTCTTCGGCGGGACACTCCGATGTGCCGCCTGCGCGCTCGACCAAGGCCGTCTTCGGCACCAGACCGGCAAGTCCCTGGATGCTCGCCCGCGCCCGGCCGGCGGCGACACCCTCCAGAAGCTCGCCGATCAGGAAGAGCACCACCACGGCGGCGGCCTCTTCAGTGGCACCGATCATCACGGCGCCTATCGCCGCGATGGTCATCAGCATCTCGATCGAAAACGGCGTGCCGGCCAATGCCGCCATCAGCGCGCGCCGTGCGATCGCCACCAGGCCGACCAACAGCGCGGCCAGGAACACCCCGCGTTCCGCCACCGGGAACAGATGGCCGATGCCGTATGCGGCGAGAAGCGCTGCCGCGCAGGCGAGCGTCAGCACCGCCCGGCGGGAACGCCACCACGCCTGCCCCGTCTCGGAATGGCCATGATCGGGATCGGGATCGTGGCTCGCATGATCGTGGCCTTCATGGTCATTGTGGACGTGATCGGCGTGCGCCTTGTCTGACATCGGCGATACATGTGCCTCGGCCCTGACGATGCCGTAGCCGAGCCGAGCAACCTGCTGCAGCACCCTGTCTTCCGGCAACGCGCCGCCATGGCTGACCGTCATGCTGGCACACCGGTCACCGAAACCGAGACATCGGCGACGCCGTCTAGGCGACGCACCGCCGTATCGATCTTGGTTGCGCAAGAGGCGCAATCCATGCCGCCGATCTTGAACCGCGTCTGCCTGATTTTTACCTGGTCGAGGGGCGCCGTCATCACATCACCTGTCTGTCTTGCCCGCGCGGCGTCGCCGTATGGGTCTTGAACGCTGATGTCAGGCACTGTAATTGCTCTAGTCACTAGAGCTTCAAGAGGCAATTCATGTTTTCGATCGGTGATCTCTCGCGCCGCACCGGGGTCAAGGTGCCGACCATCCGCTACTACGAGCAGATGGGCCTTGTTGCCGCACCCGAGCGCTCGGAAGGCAACCAGCGCCGCTATTCCAGGCAGGAGCTGGAGCGGTTGGCCTTCATCCGCCACGCCCGCGATCTCGGTTTCGCCGTCGAGGACATCCGCTCTCTGATCGATTTGAGCGGCCACCCCGAGCAACCCTGCGGCCACGCCGACAAGATCGCAGAGGAGCAACTGATCTCGGTGCGGGAAAAGATTGCCCAGTTGAAGCGGCTCGAGGCCGAGCTCGAACGCATCGCCACGTGCTGCAATGGCCAGACGGTCGGCGATTGCTACGTCATCCGCGCGCTGTCGGATCATGCGCTGTGCGCCGATGAGCATGGTTGAGATACATCCTACAGCTCGATCCGGAACCGCAAGCTTTCTGCTCCGCCATAGGCGGCGTCCTCGAAAAAGCGTTCGACGAGCTTGCCGCCATTGGCCAGGATCACCTTGTGCGAGGCCGGATTGCCCGGTTTGGCGGTGATCTCGACGTGAGTCAGGCCGACCGCCCTCGCCTCCTCCAGCATCAGGCGCAGCGCCTGTGTAGCGTAGCCGCGCCGCCGCTTCCACGGCACCACCGCATAGCCGATATGGCCGAGCACATGCGGCGGCAGGTCCGACGTGCCCTTCTGCCAGCGAAAGCCGATCGAGCCCGACGCCTCGCCGTCCCAGATCCAGCGGCGGAAGCCCGGCAGGCGCGGCACCTTTTTGCCGTCGGGCAAGGTGATCGGACCGCCCCCGGCCTGGGGATCATCGAGGTCGGCGAGAAAAGCCACGGGATCCCTTTCGATTGCCGCAAGCTGCTCGCGCGTCGCTTCCAGCAATCGCACATTGTCCGGCGACCAGCCGCGTTCGAGTGCCGCCTTGTAGGACGGCAGATGTTCGAGCGCGGGTTTGACGATTTCGATCATGGTGCACCGGTGCAGACGCGATGCCCACAAAATAGCATGCTTGACCAGGGAGGCACGGTCCACCAAAGCGCGGCCCTATACGACAGAGGCCGCGCTCCCATCACTGGAAACGCGGCCCTGGCGTTGTGTCCTTGGGAGGACCGGCGATCCGGCGCGGCCGCGCCGGAGCACCTTTAGCGATCTCAGGCGATGTCGAAGCGGTCGGCGTTCATCACCTTGGTCCATGCCGCAATGAAATCCCTGGTGAATTTCGCCTTGGCGTCCGCCGACCCGTAGACCTCGGCAAGCGCGCGCAATTGGGCGTGCGAGCCGAAGATCAGGTCGGCACGGGTGCCGGTCCACTTGACCGCCTTGGTCTTGCGGTCACGCGCCTCGTAGACTTCGTCGGAGCCGGCGGCCGGATCCCAGATCGTGTTCATGCTGAGCAGGTTGACGAAGAAGTCGTTGGTCAACGTACCCGGCCGGTCGGTGAACACGCCGTGCTTCGAGTTGGCCGTGTTGGCGCCGAGCACACGAAGACCGCCGACCAGCACCGTCATTTCGGGTGCGGTCAGCGACAGCAATTGCGCCCGGTCGACCAGCATGGCTTCGACCGACATCGGCTGCTTGCCCCTGACATAGTTGCGGAAGCCATCGACTTTCGGCTCGAGCGCGGCAAAGGAATGGACATCCGTCTGTTCCTGTGAAGCATCCATGCGACCGGGCGTGAACGGCACCTTGGCCTCGTGGCCGCCATCCTTCGCCGCCTTCTCGACAGCGGCGACACCGCCGAGAACGATGAGGTCGGCCAGCGAGATCTTTTTCCCGCCGGTCTGTGCCGCGTTGAACTCCTTCTGGATGGCTTCCAGCCTGGCCAGCACCTTCGACAGTTCCGCCGGCTGGTTGACCTCCCAATCCTTCTGCGGCGCCAGCCGGATGCGTGCACCATTGGCACCACCGCGCTTGTCGGAATTGCGGAACGTCGAGGCCGAGGCCCACGCCGTCGAGACCAATTCGGAAACCGACAGGCCCGATGCCAGGATCTTCGCCTTCAGCGACGCAATGTCCTGCTCGCCGACCAGTTCGTGGTCGACCGCGGGGATCGGATCCTGCCAGATCAGCTCTTCCTTCGGCACGAGCGGGCCGAGATAGCGAACGACCGGCCCCATGTCGCGATGGGTCAGCTTGAACCATGCGCGGGCAAACGCGTCGGCGAACTGGTCCGGATGCTCATGGAAGCGCCGCGAGATCTTCTCGTAGGCCGGATCGACCCGCAGCGCGAGATCGGTCGTCAGCATGGCAGGCGCGCGGCGCTTGGACGGATCGTGGGCATCCGGCACGGTTCCGGCGCCGGCGCCGCCCTTCGGCGTCCACTGATGCGCGCCCGCCGGGCTCGTGGTCAGCTCCCATTCGAAGTTGAACAGATTGTCGAAGAAGTTGTTGCTCCACTTGGTCGGCGTCGTGGTCCAGGTCACCTCGAGGCCCGAGGTGATGGCATCGCCGGCGATGCCCGTGGCATGCTTGCTCGACCAGCCGAGGCCCTGCGCCTCGATGCCGGCGCCTTCCGGCTCCGCACCCACAAGCGAGGCATCGCCGGCGCCGTGGGTTTTGCCGAAGGTGTGGCCGCCGGCGATCAGCGCCACGGTCTCCTCGTCGTTCATGGCCATGCGGCCGAACGTCTCGCGAATATCGCGTGCCGAGGCCAGCGGATCCGGCTTGCCGTTCGGCCCTTCCGGATTGACATAGATCAGACCCATCTGGACGGCGCCGAGATGGCCCTGGAGTTCGCGGTCGCCGGAGTAGCGCTTGTCGTCGAGCCACTTGGTTTCCGAACCCCAATCGACGTCCTGTTCGGGTTCCCAGACGTCGGCGCGGCCGCCAGCAAAACCGAAGGTCTTGAAGCCCATCGATTCCAGCGCGACGTTGCCGGTGAGGATCAGCAGGTCGGCCCAGGAGATCTTGCGCCCATATTTCTGCTTGACCGGCCACAGCAGCCGGCGCGCCTTGTCGAGATTGGCATTGTCCGGCCAGCTGTTGAGCGGAGCAAAACGCTGCTGGCCGGCCCCGGCGCCGCCACGGCCGTCGCCGATGCGGTAGGTGCCGGCACTGTGCCAGGCCATGCGGATGAACAGCGGCCCGTAATGGCCGAAGTCGGCCGGCCACCAATCCTGCGAATCCGTCATCACCTGGTGCAGGTCCTTGATCACCGCATCGAGATCGAGCGACTTGAATTCCTCGGCATAGTCGAACTCTTCGCCCATCGGGTCCGAAAGGTTCGACTGCTGATGCAGAACGCCAAGGTCCAGTTGGTTCGGCCACCAGTCACGGTTCGTCCTGCTGGAGGATCCGTGCGCAACGGGGCATTTGCCGGCACTGGGATCATCGGTCTGTGCGTCCATGTTCTTCTCTCCGATCGTGGCTGTGTTGAGCTGTTCAACTGCTGCGTGAACAGGGACACAAAAATGTCCCTGTAGGCGGTCCGTTTCATGGCTGGCGCGATGACCTGAGCCCGATACGCGACCGAATATGTTGGATGTCCTGTTGCTGCGGGCATGCGCCTCACCAGGCGGTCCCGGCTGCTCCTCATCTTCGTTACGACTCCTATAGCAAAGCCGCTTGATTAATTTAAGTTGGATTTCCTGATTGCAGCGATAAGATGACATTATGACAAACCTGACGCTGAAGCAGCTGCGTTATTTCGAGGCGCTGGCCCGGCACAATCATTTCGGCCGCGCCGCCGATGCCTGCTCGATCTCGCAGCCCGCCATCTCGGTGCAGATCCGGGAGTTGGAGGAAACGCTGGGCACGGAGCTTTTCCAAAGAGGCCCACGCCAGGTCCGGCTGACCAATTTCGGCGAGGAATTCGCCTTGCGCGTCCGCGACATCCTGCGCTCGGTGGATGAGCTGACGGATCTGGCCCGCGCCTCGCGCGACCGGCTGGTGGGACGGTTGCGCATCGGCGTGATCCCGACGATCGCACCCTACCTCCTGCCTGCCATCATCGGCAACCTCGCCCGCATGCATGACGGGCTCGATATCCACGTGCGCGAAACGCAAACGCAGAAGCTGATCCAGGAACTGGCCGACGGCCGGCTCGACGCGGCCATCGTCGCCTTGCCGGTGTCGGAACCCTCGCTGACGGAAATCGTGCTGTTTGCCGAGAACTTCGTGCTGGTCCGGCCCGGCGAGGACGAGGGAAAGTCGGTCCCCAACCGCGAAATGCTGCGCGAGATGCGGCTGCTTCTGCTGGAGGAAGGCCATTGTTTTCGCGATCAGGCGCTGTCGTTCTGCAACATGCATTCGGCGCGGCCAAGGGAGTTGCTGGACGGCAGCTCGCTGTCGACCCTGGTGCAAATGGTCGGCGCCGGTGTCGGCGTCACCTTGATTCCCGAAATGGCCGTGCCGGTGGAGACGCGCTCGGCGGCGGTGTCTGTCGCCCACTTTGCCAACCCCCAACCGTCGCGGACGATCGGCATGATCTGGCGCAAGACAAGCCCGATCGCCAAACAGCTGATGCTTATATCCGAAGTGGTTCGCCAGGCGGCCGATACGTTGCGGGCGCAGCACGGCTCGGCATTGCTTGCGCAGCCCGTGAATCTGCCGGCAGCCGCCCAATGAAGGCTTGGCTGACCCGATCGTCAGCCTGCCGCGTGGAACCGGATCTCGCCCTTGTTCAGGAAGCAGGTCTTGTTGAACAGCGACAGATCCAGAGGGTTCGGCAACCGCACATCGCCGATATCGGGAACCGGCTTCTGCGCCGGGTCGTAGGACCGGTCGATCTGCGAGATGAAGACGAGGATCAATCCCCTGTCGCCGGCAAACGCTTTCAGCGTGCGAACCTGCGCCATCAGCTCCGGATTTTGCCGCTTCTGGTCGAGCAGTTGCAGATAGTCGATCACCACCAGCGTGCCGCGCGGCGCCGAGCCCAATGCCTTGACGATGTAGTCGGCGCTGATGGCGTCGGAATTGTCGAACACGAACCGGTCGTTGAACTGCACCGGGTCTGCCCCGATGGCTCGAAACCGGTCGAGCACATCCCGCTGCGTATACTCCAGCGTGAAGAACACGCCCCGACTGCCGGACTTCATGGCTTCGATTGCCAGTTCGAGACTCATCAGCGTCTTGCCGTGGCCGGGTCGTGCACCCACCAGGACCAGATCGCCGGGCGCAAGTTGCGCAAACAGTGTGCCGGCAGGCGCCGCCCCGGCTGCCTTGGCCGCAAGCAGGCTCCAACTGGCGAAGCCTTCCCGTACTGCAACGCGATCAAGCGCTTCGTGGAGCGGAATTTTGGCCTCGCGGGACAACAGCCTGGCTTGACGCTTCAGATGATAGATGGGCGCGGACAGCTTCATGACAAACCTCCTGGTGCGAGCCGTTTTCGCAACCCCTCCTTATGCCAAGCGCTCGAACAGTTGGTTCGGTGATGAGAGAGCCCTGCATGGATGATGCTTTCCCGGCGGAGGGAGGAGGCGTGAGCCACGCCAGAATCAGATGATAGCTCAATCCCTGCGTATCGAAAATCGCGGAACTCAAGAGATCAGGTTCCGAACTCGCGGCTTTTCGCGATAGGAATTTTTTCTTGACTCCCTGCACTCATCTATGGTACATATTTGTCCATGGTGCTGATTTGCGCCAATGGCCCGCCGCACAGGCGGGTTTTTCGTTTGATGCTCCGTCAGCCAACGCGCCGACGAGCTCGAAGGAACCCGCCAACCCGAGTTCGTTGCCCTGCTTCAAGGATGCGAAGACGTCCGCCGCAAGCCTGGAGCCAGCATGTCGGCGTAGGCGTTTGCATGCATCGACCTGCTTTACGGATCTTCATGCGGGCACGCTAAACAAGATGTGTTTCGCCTGATAATGCGAGGCCATCTATGATCGATTCTCGCGGCAATACCGCAAGAAATAGCCATTCGCTTCGACAGGAGAATTGATCCGGTGCGGTTGAGATCTGTTTGTCTGGGCGTCGTCGCCAGCTTTTTCGTCGCCGTCATCGCCGTGACGGTGTCGGCTCGATCCTTTGCCGCATCATCTGACGTTCCGGCCTGGCTGCAGGCCCATGTCGGCAACAGCGACGGCCAGATCTCACAAATTGTCCTCGAACGTGCCCGCGCGCTTTATCGGAAGAAGGTCGCCCAAGGGGCCGTCAAGAACCCCTGCTACTTCGCCATGGATGCCACACGCCCCAGCGATCTGGGCAATGGCGTGCTCGGCCGCCGCTACTACGTCATCTGCGAGGCCAGCGAGTCCTTCCGCGCGATTTCGTCGGGTCATGGCAGCGGGCGGAATCTGAAGGGCGTCGTCGATTTTTCGAACGGCAAGCGGTGCGCTAGGAACTTCGGCAATGCGATGGATTCATCGTTGACGGCCGGCGGCGCCTATATGACCCGCGAGGCGAAAACCTCGTTCAAGGGTTATTACCGCACTGGTGCGAAACGGGACGTGGCTTTCCAGCGCACCTTCATCCAGTTCGACGGCGAAGGCGAAGCCGCGAACGCCAGGCAGCGGGTGATCGGCGGCCACGCGGCCCAGGTGCTGCACGGCCTGTGCCTGCGCAAAAATCCGAACAGCTCGCATGCCGACCATGACGGCTTCGTACCGTTCGGCAAGCTGGTGGATTATGCCGGCGGTCGCAGCAATGGCTGCACCAGTTGGTCGCCGGCGGATGCGCAGCAGATTATCCCGATGGTCAAGGACAATCCGACGACGCTCTACATCTACCCGGAATCGCGCGACATCGCCGCGGTCGCAGCCAACCATTCACAGCCGGGCACCTATTGGAACGCGTCCTGCCTGAAGGAAATCGGCACACCGAAATTCTGGCCGCGAAAGACCCTCGAGCCGATCATCGCCCAATACAGGAAGGATCATCCGGCACCGCCGCCGCAGCCAGTGCCGATTTGCACGCAGCCGTGACGTCCGCTTCGGCATGCGAACCATGCGCATTGATCAGCCGTCGTGAACCGGTATCGATCCCGATCTCCGAGGTTTGGCAGCGTCTGACTCCCCGCGCGTCGTCGATGTCGGTAGCCAAAGGCTGGGATAGGTTCATTTGTAACCTCGGCGCGATGGTCCCCAGAGACAACGCGCGCCCATGGCGCGGGCGGCCGCCGCCGGACCAAGGGTACCCGCGGCAGGAAGGAAGCGGCACAGAAGGCTGCCAGAACGCGAACACATCACGCTTACATTGAACGTCTTCTTCGAGGACTGGCGCTCCGGGTGACGACTATGATCGAGAGGCGATCACATGGGTAATCGACTGCGCCTCGCACCTTCCCGCCGCGTTGTATGTCGCGAACGGATCGGGAGTGGCTGAATGCTCCCGGCGAGGAGAGTTCCCGGTGCCGTGCCAGGCCGATTGGTTGGAACCAACGGCCTGCTCTCCAGTTAGAAAGCCAGCAAGTCTGGTTGTAGCCTTGCCGCCATGTGACCGACGGTTTCAAGGCCGCCGATTGAGCTTCGGAAGCGTGGAGAGCACGCTTGATGGAGAAAATCATGAACCAATGGTCAAACGCCAAGCTCTGTGACGTAGCAAATCTGGTCCTCGGAGCAATTCTCTTCTTCTCTCCATGGATATTCGCCTTCGCGGCGGGGACACAGTCCCAGAATGCCATGGGCAGCGGCATCGTGATTGTCGTGCTTTCGGTTGCCGCCCTCTTCGCCTTTGCTGTCTGGGAGGAATGGCTGAACCTCGTTGTGGGTCTTTGGGTAGTTGTGTCTCCCTGGGTGCTTGGATTCCAGGCAACCACAGCCATGGGCGTGCATGTTGTAATCGGCGTTCTGGTCGCGGTTCTGGCTGCGATCGAGCTGTGGATGATGAACCAGAACCCGCCGACGCAGTCTACGGCCTAGCAGGACTGGGCGTCCTTGCGGCGGCCTGATCGTGACGGATTGGCCGCCGACAAATTGGCATCCCGCTGGGTCGCCGATGATGGTGGAAAATCATCTGACGGTGGCCCCCTGGGAGGCCAGCGTGCCTGCCGCCGCAACCTCGGCTGCACAGCCGCTGACGACAGCCCTGCAGACAGCGTCGCCGAAAGCCAGACAACAGGAGGTATGCCGACATGAAAGCAATCCGCATCCACGCTTTTGGCGGACCTGAGGTCCTTTCGATCGATCAGGTCCCCTCGCCTCAGCCCCTTGACGACGAGGTTGTGCTCAGGGTCCGCGCCGCAAGCGTCAATCCGATCGACTACAAGACCCGCGAAGGGTCGGTGAGCGAGACCCTGCCGGTCACGCTCGGGCGCGACGTATCCGGCACGGTGGAAATATGCGGTACGCGAGCGCATACGTTGAAGAAGGGCGACCCGTTGTTTGCGATGCTTGGTCATGACCGGGGCGGCAATGCCGAATATGTCGTGGTCAAGGCGACGGAGGCGGCTGCCAAACCGGATCGTCTAAGCCATGTCGAAGCCGCGGCGGTGCCGCTTGCCGGCGTCACCGCATGGCAAGGCCTTTTCGATCATGGCGGCCTCAAATCCGGACAACGGGTTCTCATCCATGGCGGCGCCGGCGGCGTCGGTCATCTGGCGATCCAGCTGGCCAAGGCCGCGGGCGCGTTCGTCGCGACAACCGTTTCCGCCGAGGACGTCGTTTTCGTCCGTGAGCTTGGCGCCGATCAGACGGTCGACTACAAGAATCAGCGTTTCGAAGAGGTCGTCGATGCGGTCGACCTGGTGTTCGATCTTGTCGCGGGCGACACGCAGGAGCGCTCCTGGGAGGTGCTCAAGCCTGGCGGGACGCTCGTTTCCACGCTTTCCCAACGGTCGCAGGAAAAGGCAAACTTGCGTCGGGCGCGTGGCGTCTCCTACCTGGCCGAGCCGAATGCGGCGCATCTTGCCGAGATCGGCCGCCTCATCGAGGCCGGCAAGGTCACCCCCTTCGTGCAAGCCACCTACCCTCTTGGAGAGGTCGCCAAAGCGGAAGAACGGCTGGAAAATGAGCATGTGCGTGGCAAGATCGTGCTTGAGGTTTCCGCCTAGCGCGAGTTGATGCTCCTGCCCTCTCGAACGGGTTATCCGATCCGCGCCTTGCCGTCGCTGTCCGGCACGTTTGGAAACAGCACCTTCAGCTTGTGTTCCGCGCTTGCCCAACTGCACCTGTGATGTTGCCACAGGCACCAGTTGCTCACCGCAAAAGCTAGAATGCCGACGGTCACGGCGAGACTGGCCGTCGAGCCAACGACAACCTTGAGCATCACGCCGGCAAAGACACCGGCGATGGCACCGTTGACGACATTCACCATCCCTGCGGTTCCGGCGAACGCTTGCCAGGGCCTTGGCTTGAGGCCGACATCGGCCAGCAGAGCCGTTTGGTTGTCATGGGTGGAGTGAACCAGATAGCGCGCCATCGAAGGGGTGAGCTCGGTGTAGCAGTGCCTGATGCGTGCCTGCCGCGGGCGTGGACCATGTCTTCGATGGCCACCTGCACAGCCCTGACGAATGTCACCAGCCCAATGAAGTAGAGGCACGGCAACAGGATCAGGCTGAACAGCATGAAAGGAAGCCCCATCCTCGTCACCTGGGCCACGAAAGCAAGGGCGATCGTGGCGCTGGATACCGAAGTCAGGAACAAATTTGCGCGCTGATTTGCCTCCTGAATAGTCGCCGCCCTGGCGGTCCCCAGCACCAAATGCTCCGTCGTCATCATCTGCAGGAGTTGCTGTCGGTTCTCGCCTTCAGTGGTTTTTGTCTTCCTTGCAGGCATCGCAAAAAACCCGTTGCAGGACGCGCTCCCCCCAACCAGCTCCTCAAAGCCGCCCACCCAGGAACGAACTGCTTCGGAAGGGGTTCCGGCGCAACCAAGACCGCTACCGTGGATCCCGGGGCAGAGCCGGATCACAGGCCGAGCCAATTTTGTCGACAGATAGCGAAACGACTGTCCCTGAGCATCGTTTCGAAACCAGACATGAATTTGATGAGGAGGCGATGATGAGCGCTACCGGTTTGGATGTCTTTGACAGGACGCTGCAGACAACCAACATCTGGCTCGACGAGATCATGGACGATCATGGTCCGGATCGGCGAATTGCATGGCACATATTGGGCGCGGTCCTGCGGACCGTAAGGGACAGGCTGCAGATCGGGCTTGCGGCCAAACTTGGGGCGGAACTGCCGCTCCTGGTGCGCGGCGCCTATTACGACCACTACCGGCCCGCAGCCGAGCCGGACAAAACGCGCTCCCTGGAAAACTTCTCGCAGCACATCGGCGAGGAATTGAAATCGATCCGCCCCGTCGATCCCGAGGATGCAGCACGCTCGGTATTCCGAGTTCTTGCACGGCATATTGATCTTGGCCAATCGGCTAAGGTGCGCGATGCGCTGCCGAAGGAAATTCAGGCGCTCTGGCCCGAAAGCCTCGGTGTCAAATAGAGATGGCACGAATCTGACGGCTCCCCGGACAGCCAGGCCGAGGCTGGCGCCCCTGTCGGGCGTCAGTCCCGCAAACGGTTGGCGGCATGATCCTGATGCTGCTCGGTCGCGACCTGCCTGGAGTCCAAACCGCGTTCTTTGGAATGCTGTGCCTTGTCGCGATTGGACAGAACCTTGTTTTCTTCGAGCTTGTCTTTTGGCGTCACGGTCATGGCGCCTGTGCCGGAACCCTTTCCCTGTGAACCTGCTCCGATGTGCTTCTTGCTGCCGCGTGCCATGGGCTGCCTCCAATCTATGACGAATGTTCCAGGAGCGTTGCTGGTCCGTGACGCGCTTTAGTCGTCGGCACGGTTCTTGTGATGGGCGCTTTCCTGATTCTTGCCGCGAAGCATGTTGCGGTCGTCTGGATCGACGAGGTCCGGTGTATCGGTCCTCATGTCCGCTCCCTTGCGCAGTGCTTCGCGTTCCGCCGCTGATCGTTTCAGATCCGCCTCGGCATCAAAATCCTTGCCGGCGTTCTTTGTGTTTTCCCGCTCTTCAATGATGCGAATTTGTTGATCGTGGGTTTTGCGTCCAGTCATCGCTTTCCTCCGGCGTGTTCGTGTCGGCGCCCGAAAGTGGCGTCGCCGGCCGTCTCTAAGGTCGGTTACGGCGTTTGCCTGGCCGAGCCTGCCTTCGTGCTGATAATGACAAGGTGACGGGATCGTTCCGAAAGGCGTTGAAAAGCTTCTCGCCAGATGGCTCGGCTCGGCCCGGCGCTCACATTGACGCAGGCTCCGGCTGGCGCCCGCCCTTGTGAACCGCAGCGTCCTTTGAACGCTCGGCAACCGCCGGGCTGGTGCCGGATGCCTTTGCCGTCGCGGCACTCGGCTCCGCGCAGAAATCGATGACAGCCTGGATGAACTCTGCCGGATATTCGATGTTCGACAGATGGACCGCAGGCAGCACAACCAGCTTCGCGCCGGGCACCGTCGCGGCGATCAGCTCGCTGTGGCTGGCTGCCGTCACCGTGTCGTGCCGACCGGCGATCACCAGCGTCGGCCGGGGTATCAGTGCCACGGTGCGGCGAAGGTCCGCGTCGCGAACCGCCGCGAACAGACCCGCCAGGCCCTGCCGGTCGATAGCCAGCAGCATGGCGCGAAAGTCTTCGACCACAGGCTCGTTGGCGGCAACCAGCGACGCGGGGAACCAGTTGCTCAGGAACGTCTCGGCGGTTTCCGACATGTCCGGCGCCTGGCGCACCGCAGCGATCCGCTCGTCGAAATAGCTTGCCGGCGCCAGATGCGACGAGGTGTTGCTCAGGATCAGCCGGTCGATCCGCTCGGGCGCGTGGATGCCGAGCCACTGCGCGACGAACCCGCCGAGCGACAGGCCAAGGAAATGTACGCGTTGCAGGTCGAGCGCATCGAGCAACTCGATGACGTCGCGGCCAAGCCGGTCCAGCGAATAGGCGCCGACCGGAACGCTCGATCCGCCATGGCCGCGAAAATCGTAGCGCAGGACACGAAAATGCTTCGACAATTCGCCGACCTGCCCATCCCACATGTGCAGCGTGGTGCCGATGGAATTCGACAGCACCAGCACCGGCTTGCTTGCCTCGCCGTCGAAGCGGTAGGCGATGCGCGTGCCGTCGCCCGTTGTGACGAAATTCAGCTCATTCATGATGAAGATTCCTTCTGGAACGTTGAACGAGACAGAGCCTAGCTGTGGAGCGATTTTGTTGATATTACAAAGATAAGACAATCTCTGTAACAAAAACTGACATGGCCGAATTCACCCTGCACGATCTGCAATGCTTCGATGCGGTGGTCCGCACCGGCGGTTTTCAGCCTGCGGCGGCCATGCTGTATCGCTCGCACCCCGCGGTGTTCGCCGCCGTCGCCAAGCTGGAGCGACAGCTCGGCCTCGTCCTTTTGGATCGCAGCGGCTATCGCGTGCGTCCGACCGAGGCCGGGCTGTCGTTCCACCGCCGAGCGCTATCGCTGCTGCGCGAGATGGACGGTTTGCGCGTCCATGCCGCCCAGTTGGCGATGGGTGAGGAAAGCGAGATCCATGTGGTGATCGGCGACCTATGCCCGCGCCCGCAGGTGCTCGGCATGCTCGGGCGATTCTTCGCACAGTTGCCCGGCACGCGCCTGCATCTGCATTTCGAAGCGGTGGGCGGCCCATGGGAGCGTCTCTTCGACGACGAAGCCGACCTGATCCTGCACTGGGTCGACAAGGGCGATGCGCGGGTGGAATGGGTCGATTTGTGCAAGGTGTCCTTCATTCCCGTGGTGGCGCCGGGCTTTCTGCCTCAGCGTATCGAGCAGCCGATCACCCCGGACCAGATGCAGGCACTCACCCAATGCGTCATGCGCGACAGCGCCCGCCATTCGCCACAACAAAACTATTCGCTGATCGAAGGCGCGCCGCAATGCCTCGTCGCCGACCAGGGCATGAAGAAGGAGATCATCCTGCAGGGCCTTGGCTGGGGCCACCTGCCCCGCTTCCTGATCGAGGAAGAACTGCAGGACGGACGCCTGCACTCCATTGCCGGCCGTCATCTGCCGGGCCGCACCGACGAACTGGTGGTGGCGCGCCGCCGCGACCGGCCGCATGGGCCGATCGCGAACCGGCTGTGGGATCATATCCAGCAGGAAGCGCCGGCATTGCGCCGTGTGCTCGAAGCGCCGAAATCCGCCGAGGAAGTCAGCGGCCAACCAGCCAGCGAAAAGCGCGACGGATGAACGTTTGAGCGTCCTCCGTCACTGGTTCGCCGTGCGCCATCAGCACTCTTTCGGCCGGCCATGCCAGTATGCGTTGAAGAGCGGCACGCGCGGCGCGCCGGTCGGTAAAGCCGGCGCGGAATTTTCGCGGCACTGAGGGCTCTGCGGCCACCATCAGATCCAGCCGGGCTACGAGCGCCCGCCAGCCCTTGAACCATCCGGCGTGGAAATGCTGGATCAGATCGGTGAACAACACTGTCCTGCTTGCGCGGTGGAAGAAGACAATCTCGGTGGTGATCCTGTTGCCGCGCACGACGACCTGGTCGAGATCGTCCGCCCAGTCGGCGGCAGGCGTATCGCCGAGCTCGCCGCAGAAGAGGATATCTCGGCGCTTTTCCCGCAGGCCGGGTGGCGCATAGACCTTGGCATCGGGATAGCCGCGTTGCCAGTCAGCGAGAAACACGTGGTGAAGCGAATTGGGCGGGATCAGGAAGCGCACCACGCCCAGAGCGTCCACATCGGCGCGCAGCTCGTTCGTGAGCTCTACCGGTGACCAGATGAACAAACCGCCCCCGGACAATCCGATAACGGCCATACGCGTGGGATAGTGAAAGCCGGCGGCCGCCGTGACGATCGGACCATCCGCAATCCAGATCCCAAGGCCGAATTCCTTGAGACTACCAGCCATTTGCACATTGCTTCCCATAGAGCCGCTTGAATTCCGATGCGCCACGGTCGACCCTTCGCGGGATTGGCGGCTGCCGCAATGCGGCGGTCACGCAGCAAAAGTTTACATATGTGTAAATTTACACTAGGGTATAAAAATGACAACCCCAAAGCGGACCGAACGGTCGCGAAGCCTCATCCTCTATGCCGCCGACCTGGCGTTTCGGGAGATGGGGTTTGCCAACACCTCGGTCGAGGAGATCGCGACGCGCGCCGGCTTGACCCGCAAAACGGTCTACAATCTGTTCAGTTCGAAAGAAGAAATCGCGTTGCGGCTCATCGCCCGCGTGGAGGCGGGCGATGCCGCCTACCGCGCCCGCATGGCGGCGAACGAAGATGTATTCGTCATGCTCGAGACAGTCTTTCTCGACAGCGCCGGCTGGTGCCTGGCCAATCCCTCGCTTGCCAGGCTGGCTCTTGCCCCCGCCGAGCGTCCGTCCCTGCAGCCGCCGCCCGACCGGCCCTCATTCCAGCGCCTGGTCCGGGACCTTCTGGTGCTCGGCCAACGGCAAGGTGTCATTCGCAGGGATGACGATGCCAATTTCATGGCGCTGGTCCTGCTTGGAATATACGGCCAGGCGATGCTTTCGGCGCTTTCGGCCGGGTCATTCAGCGAGGACGAGATCAGGCACCTCATCCGCATCGTCGTTGAAGGGATCGGCAAACGCTAACTACGCGAACCACTTGTCCGCCGATCTCCAAAGCGCCGCAGGAGTGCTCCCGGCCTTCGCTTCGTTGGCTGCTCTTCGGAGCCTTGGCGTCCTTTGAACGCTCCGCGATAGCGGGGCCGGCCCCGGACGTCTTTTCGGTTGCGGCGCTCGGCGTGACTTGTCTTGGCGGGTTTTGTCCCTCCGACTGGCGGGTGCGGTCTTCCACTTCGCCCATCCGGCGGGTGAGCCCTATTCCGCCGGCAGGCTTCTCGTTGGCGGCCGCATCCTGGGAGAATTCATCGGAAGCGTCGGCACCGGTCTTTGCCGGATATTTCGTCGCACCGGTTTCATAGCGGGTTTCGTTCTCAGTCATGGCATCTCTCCAGTTGCATGACGGATAAACATCTCGGCGCTATCCGGGTTCCAATTCCTGGACTTGGATTCCGGACGGATCTGGATTCCGCCCGGTCGGCCACCCAAGCGACGAGATGAGCAGCACCCTACTGCAGCAGACCCTTGACGATGCCGCTCGCCTTGCCGAAATCCATCTGGCCGGCATATTTCTGTTTCAGCGCGGCAATCACCTTGCCCATGTCCTTCTGGCTGGCCGCACCGGTCGCGGCGATCGCCTCGCGCGCCGCCGCGGTTACCGCCGCATCGTCCAGTTGCGTCGGCAGGAAGGTGCGGATGATCTCCATCTCGCCGCGCTCCTGCGCGGCCAGTTCCGGCCGCTTGCCGTCATCGAAGGCTTTGGCCGATTCCTCGCGCTGCTTCACCATCTTGGCCAGGATCTGCAGGATCTCCTCGTCGCTGGCCGGCTCCTTGCCTGACCCGCGATTGGCAATGTCGCGGTCGTGAATGGCGGCCTGGATCAGCCGCAATGTCGGCAGCCGGTGCTTATCCTGCGCCTTCATCGCGCTCTTCAGGGATTCGGCGATTTTGCCGCGCATGGTGCATTCTCCTTCGATCGGCGCGGACAATAGCGCCGCGGGCGAGCCAAGGCAAACTCTGATGTGCCGAGGCAAGCCACTGATTTTGCTAGGCGAAATAAAATATGGCGGCATTTCGCATGATCATTGACCGCCCTGCCCCCTTCCCCTATGTACTGGGCCTTGCATGAACGGAAATTTGACTGCGTGGAAGCCGCGAAATCGCCGCTTCGCGCCGTTTGCCGCGCAGATGGCCCGCCGGGCCGGTTGCAGCGCGCGGCCTGACAGGAGTGCCGCATGGCCGAGATGACGCCCGCCTTGACCCCCGCTTGGGCCACGGAAAAGCCGACCGCCCTTCTGGTGCTGGCCGACGGCACCGTCATCGAAGGTCGCGGTCTCGGCGCCACCGGCTCCGCTGTCGCCGAAGTCTGCTTCAACACGGCGCTGACCGGCTATCAGGAAATCCTCACCGATCCGTCCTATGCCGGCCAGATCGTCACCTTCACCTTCCCGCATATCGGCAACATCGGCACCAATGACGAGGACATCGAGGATCTCAATCCGGTCGCTCGCGCCGGCGCCGTCGGCGCCGTGTTCAAGGCCGATGTCACCAACCCGTCCAACTACCGCGCCGGCACTGGTCTCGACCAGTGGCTGAAGAAGCGCGGCATCGTCGCTTTGTCGGGCATCGACACCCGTGCGCTCACCGCGCTGATCCGTGAAAAGGGCATGCCCAACGCCGTCATCGCGCATGCGCCCGATGGCGTGTTCGACATCGACGATCTCAAGCGCCGCGCCGCCGCATGGTCGGGCCTGATCGGGCTCGATCTCGCCAAGGAGGTCACCTCGGGCCAGTCCTCGGTCTGGCGCGAGACGCCCTGGGTGTGGAACGAAGGCTTTGGCGAACAGATCGAACCGACAATGCACGTCGTCGCCATCGACTACGGCGTCAAACGCAACATCTTGCGCCTGCTCGCCGGCCTCGGCGCCAAGGTCACCGTGGTGCCGGCCAAGTCCGGCGCCGAGGAAATCCTCGCCATGCAGCCGGACGGCATTTTTCTCTCCAACGGCCCCGGCGACCCGGAAGCCACCGGCGACTATGCCGTTCCGGTCATCCGGGATCTGCTGAAGACCGACATCCCGGTGTTCGGCATCTGCCTTGGCCACCAGATGCTGGCGCTGGCGCTGGGCGGCAAGACCGCCAAGATGCACCAGGGCCATCACGGCGCCAACCATCCGGTCAAGGACCACACCACCGGCAAGGTCGAGATCGTCTCGATGAACCACGGCTTTGCCGTGGATGCCGACTCGCTGCCATCGGGCGTCGAGGAAACCCACGTCTCGCTGTTCGACGGTTCGAATTGCGGCATCACGCTGACCGGCCGGCCGGTGTTCTCGGTCCAGCATCACCCCGAGGCTTCGCCCGGCCCGCAGGATTCACACTACCTGTTCCGCCGCTTCGTCAATTTGATCCGCGAAAAGCGCGGTGAGGAATTGCTGGCCGAACGGGCTTAGCGCGATCCGGTAGCGCCGCCCCTCATTGCCCTGCCGGGATGGCGCTCCCTGGTGAGCGCAATGCGGTTGTGACTCACACCTGTGCTCCATCCTCAGCGACACCGGTGGCGACATTCGTGCGCGCTGCCGGTCTCGCAACTTTCGTCACAAAGACGATGACCGCCAGCGTCAGGAAGCACGCTCCCAGCAGATAGGGCGCGCCGCCGAAGGTCACCGGCGCGCTTGGCCCGGTGAACCAGGAAAAGATCGCCGTGTAGAGCAGCGGCGTGATGATCGAGGTGATCGAGAAGATCGAGGTCATCGCGCCCTGCAGTTCGCCTTGCGCCGAAGGCGGCACCTTGGCGGCGGCGAGGCTCCGCAGCGGCGGGTCGGCCAGCGCTTCCAGGCAGCCGACGACGATCACCGCATAGATCATCCAGCCTTGCGACGCGAAGGCGTAGCCGAAGGCGCTGGCTGCCGTGAATGTCAGGCCGATGACCGCCGTCTTCCACTCGCCAAGCCTCGGGATGACGCGCGGCAGCACCGTCGCCATGACGATCGCGCCGCACAGGCCGAAGGCGCCGAGCGAGAAGCCGATCTGCTGCTCGCTCCAGCCATAGCGGTAGCTGGAGACGAACGACCAGACCGCCGGATACATCATATGCCCGAGCGTCATCAGGAAGAAGACAAGCCCGATCCAGCCGATGCCTTGGTATTGGCGCATCTGCAGAAGCGTGCCGACAGGGTTGGCGCGTTTCCACTCGAAGCGGCGGCGGTGCTTGTCATCGAGCGTTTCCGGCAGGAAAAACAAAGCGATGAGGAAATTAACGAAGGCGAGCCCGGCGGCGAAATAGAACGGCACGCGCGGCCCGAACGTGCCGAGCAGCCCGCCCAGAACCGGCCCGATGACGAAGCCGACGCCAAATGCGATGCCGAGCAGGCCGAAATTCTTAGCCCGATTGTCATCGTTCGAGATGTCGGCGATGAAGGCCGATGTCGTCGAATAGCTGGCGCCCGAAATGCCGGCCAGCACGCGCCCGATGAACAGCATCGGGTAGGACCAGGCGACGGCGCAGATCAGATTGTCGATGGAGAAGGTCAGCACCGATGCGAGCAGGATCGGCCGCCGCCCGAACCGGTCGCTCAAGCCGCCCATGATCGGCGCGAAGAAGAACTGCATCGCCGCATAGACGAAGAACAGCCAGCCGCCTTCGATCGCCGCGCCGCTGATGCTGACCCCGGTCAATTCCCGGAGATAGGCCGGCAGCACCGGCATGATCATGCCGAAGCCGATAATGTCGAGCAGCAGCGTGGTGAAGACGAGCGCAAGGCCCCGTCTGGCGGTTTTGGGGTCGATCATGCAGGATCAAGCTCCTCTGCTCGCCCTCAGGCGCAGGCGGACGCACCTTGTAGGCGAGCTCGCGGAAAGGAACAATGCAGGAACAGGCCGAATCTATTCATCCTGACACCACCTGACGGCAGCATCGCCGGCAGGTGAAGCTCGACAACGGTCTGGTCAGATCGGCCCACTCAGCGTGTTGCAATCCGACAGCTTGCCGCTCTTGTAACCACGCGCCAGCCAGGTCTGCCGCTGCTGCGAGGTGCCGTGGTTGAAGCTTTCCGGCACGACATAGCCCTGCATCTTCTTCTGCAGCGTGTCGTCGCCGATCTGCTTGGCGGCGTTCAGCGCGCTTTCGATGTCGCCCTGCTCCAATATGCCTTTCTGTCCGGTGTAGTGGGCCCACACACCGGCAAAGCAGTCGGCCTGAAGCTCGATTCGCACCGACATCTGGTTGGCCTCGACCTCGCCCATGCTCTGCCGCATCTGGTTGAACTTGGACATGATGCCGGTCAGGTTCTGCACATGATGGCCGATTTCATGCGCGATCACATAGGCGCGGGCAAATTCGCCCGAAGCGCCGAACTGCTGGTCGAGTTGCTGGAAGAAGGTCATGTCCAGATAGACCTTGTGGTCGCCGGGACAATAGAACGGTCCGGCCGCCGCGGAGGCAAAGCCGCAGGCCGAACGGACCTGGCCGGAAAACAGCACCAGCTTGGGATCCTCGTAGGTCAATCCCTGCGACTTGAAGATGCCGGTCCAGGTGTCCTCGGTCTCGGCCAGCACGGTCGCCACGAACTGCTTCATCTCGTCATTGGCGGGGGCGGTGCCGCTGTCCTGGCCGCTGTTGTCGGTGATCTGGCCGCCGCCGCCCGGCAGCAGGCCGCCGTCGCCGCCACCCAGGATCGTCGAAGGATCGAAGCCGAAATACCATCCGGCCAGCACCACCAGGATGACGAGGAAGATGCTGCCCCCGCCACCGGTGCGGCCGCCGATCGGAATGCGGAACTGGCCACCGCCGCCGCCGAGTCCGCCGCCGCCGCTGTCGCTGTCGCTGCGGTCGTCCTCGATATTGTCACTCTGACGACGGCCCTTCCAGAGCATGGCAACTCCTCGTGCAGCAAACCTCCCCGTTGCTCCGGGGCGACAAACAATTATCCCAACGGTTGCGCCAAGTCACAGCATTTTTCGATGGCCTTTTTGGCCACACGCGTTGCCTTGCGGCCAAGTTCGTTGTGGCGAGCGGCTCGGCGTTGCAATCGTCCCCGTGGCCTACGCCGATCACGTAAGCCCGACAGAGAGCTAATCTTCCTGCTTGGCGCCGGCGCTCTTGCCGTCGGAGCTCTTCGAACGCTCCTCGAAACGCGCCGCGCCCTTTTTCAGCGGATGGCCGGTTTCGGCTTCGGTCTTGCGCTCATCCCTGGCCGCCGCCTGTTTCAGTCCCTCGGCTGCCTGCTTGCCCTTTGCCGCCGGCGTTTGTTCGATGCCCATCGTTTCCTCCCTTTCGCGCGCCAATCGCACGGATCTGGTGCAAACGTGTCTGGCGTGCGACGGTTCCGGCGACGCGGGAACTCTGGCGCTCAGCGCGCCGTCATCGCCTTGCGGAAGGCTTCCAGCGTCTCGGCGCTGACATGGTGCTCGATGCCCTCGGCATCGATGCGCGCTGTCTCCGCACTGACACCGAGCGAGCGCAAGAAAGCTTCCACCGTCTGGTGGCGGATGCGGCTTTCCTCCGCGACTTTGCGGCCGGCTTCGGTCAGGAACACGCCACGATAGGGTTTTCTCGACACCAGACCGTCGGCGCACAGCCTGGTCAGCATCTTGGCCACTGTCGGCTGCGCGACACCGAGCCGTGCGGCGATGTCGACCTGACGCGCCTCGTTGCCGTCTTCGATCAGGTCGGCGATCAGTTCGACATAATCCTCGACCAACGCACTACGGCGCGCTTCGCGCTGCTGCCGGAAGCCCTCCGAATGAATTTCGGCGTCGAGCAGCGGCTCGCGCGGAACTGGTCTGTTCTTCAGCACCAATACGCGCTCCTCCCAGGACTATTTGCCATCCATGCTTTCATAGCACGGGCTCTGATTCTTCAGGCCGTTTATTTGCATTCCGCAACAGGTGCAACCGGGGCTTCCGATTGCCGTTTCACCCGATGACCGCCAGCCGGATAAAAAGCAACGACAATGAAATATAGCATATTGCATAATATTGAGCCATGGCATAACTTAAGGCAACATCGTCCAGTCTCGCGGAAAGCCATCCTTCATGTCCGAAGCCGAAGCCACAGCCTCCCGTTCCTCATGGCGGTTCGCCAGGCCCGACGAGGACGAGCAGCCCAGCCTGCGCGAAGTCAATTCCTCTATCGCCGTGCCGAACTCGGGCGTCTGGTTCCGTCGCCTGTTCGCCTTCATGGGTCCCGGCTACATGGTCTCGGTCGGCTATATGGACCCCGGCAACTGGGCGACCGACCTCGCCGGCGGCGCCCAGTTCGGTTACACGCTGCTGTTCATCATCATGCTGTCCAACCTGATGGCGATCCTTTTGCAGGCGCTGGCGGCACGGCTCGGCATCGCCACCGGCCGCGACCTCGCCCAAGCCTGCCGGGCCTATTATCCCCGGCCGGTGAACTTCGTGCTGTGGATCGCCTGCGAGCTGGCCATCATCGCCTGCGACCTGGCCGAAGTCATCGGCACCGCGATCGCATTGCAGCTTCTGTTCGGCATTCCGCTGATCGGCGGCGCCATGCTGACGGCGCTCGACGCCTTCCTCGTGCTGCTCCTGATGAACAAGGGGTTTCGCTATCTCGAAGCCTTCGTCATCGCGCTTTTGATCATCATCTTCAGCTGCTTCGCCATCCAGATCTTCGTCGCCGCCCCGCCGGCCGGTTCGATCCTGCATGCCATGTTCGTGCCGTCGTCGGAAATCGTCACCAATCCGGCGATGCTCTACATCGCCATCGGCATCATCGGCGCCACCGTCATGCCGCATAATCTCTATCTGCACTCCTCGATCGTGCAGACCCGCGCCTATGAACGCACCGACAAGGGCAAGCGCGACGCCATCAAATGGGCGACGACGGACTCGACCATCGCCCTGATGCTGGCCTTATTCGTCAACGCCTCGATCCTGATCGTGTCCGCGGTCGCCTTTCACAACACCGGCCACCAGGACGTCGCAGAGATCGGCCAGGCCTTCGAGCTGCTGTCGCCGCTGCTCGGCCTCGGCATCGCCTCGATCCTGTTCGCGGTGGCGCTGCTGGCTTCCGGCCTGAACTCGACGGTGACGGCCACGCTCGCCGGCCAGATTGTTATGGAAGGCTTCCTGCGCCTGCGCATCCCCAACTGGGCACGCCGGCTGCTGACGCGCGGCCTCGCCATTATCCCGGTGGTGGTCGTCACCGCGCTCTATGGCGAAAAGGGCACCGGCCAGTTGCTGGTGTTCAGCCAGGTCATCCTGTCGATGCAACTGCCCTTCGCGGTCGTCCCGCTGGTGCAGTTCGTCTCCGACAAGAAGAAGATGGGCAATCTCGCCATTCCGCGCGGCGTCGCAGCCCTTGCCTGGGTGGTCGCCGCGATCATCCTGGTGCTCAACTTCAAGCTGCTCTACGACACCATGTTCGGGGTCGGCTGAGTTCCGCTTCGCCTGGAAACCGGCTGCCCTCTGCGCAGGGGGCAGCCTCGCGACAAATCGGCAATCCGCGCTATGTTTTCCGGCATCATGACCCGGATCGAAGACATCAGGAAATTCTACGCGCGGCTGCTGGCCGCCAATGCCGGCTCGCCCGACCCACGTCTGGAAGCGGCTTTCGCCGACGTGCCGCGCGAAGCGTTTCTCGGTCCCGGACCGTGGACGGTCGTCGCCGGCAACGGCAAGGTCAGAACACCGAGCGCCGATCCGGCTCATATCTATCAGAACGTGCTGGTGGCGCTCGACGACGACAAGGGCATCAACAATGGCGAGCCATTCCTGCACGCCATGTGGATTGGAAAGCTTGAACCGAAACCCGGTGAGGCGGTTTGCCATATCGGCGCCGGCACCGGCTACTACACCGCCGTGCTGGCCCGGCTGGTTTCGCCAGGCGGCATCGTCACCGCTTTCGAACTCGACGAGAAGCTGGCCGATCTGGCGCGGCAAAATCTCGAAGCCTATGGCAATGCGACGGTGGTCCATGGCGATGCCGTGACGACGCCCCTGCCGCCATCCGACATCATCTATGTCAATGCCGGGGTCGCAGCGCCCCCGGCCGGATGGCTGAAGGCGCTGCGGCCAGGCGGCCGCATGATCTTTCCCTGGCGGCCGGCCGAGCGCGTCCCGCTGGCGGTGATGGTGACACGCACGCAAAAAGGCTTCGCCTGCGATCCGTTCATGCGGTCGTGGTTCATTCCCTGTGTCGGCGCCTCGGTCGCGGACCCCGCGGCGATGATCCCCACCGGCGAGCAGGCCGCGCGCAGCCGCTCGATCTGGCTGGTCCAGGACAGGGCGCCGGACGCCACCGCCACCGCCATATCGGGCGATGTCTGGTTCTCGTCGGAAACTCTCTAAGCCGGACCTCGCAAATGACGGTGATTTTCCAAAATTTCGTCCTGTCCTGTCGGACCGGTGGCTCGTCGCCCGTCCTTGGGCTGAAGTCCGCCACGACGGCGTGGACCGAAGAACGGGAGCATTGGAATGAGAAAGATTATCTCTGCGACATTCATCAGCCTCGACGGCGTCATGCAGGCGCCCGGCGGCCCGCAAGAGGATCCGGTCGGCGGCTTTAAGTTCGGCGGCTGGACCTTCCATTACTTCGACGAGGCGGGGGGCGCGGCGATGGATGAACTGTTCTCCAAGCCTTTCGCCCTGCTGCTCGGCCGCAGGACCTACGATATCTTCGCCGCCTACTGGCCGTATCAGAAAGATCCGATCGCGGATGCCTTCAACCCCGCGACCAAATATGTCGCGACGCATCGGCCCGACACCCTCACCTGGCAGAACACGCAATCGCTCGGGCCTGATATCGTTGCGGCGTTGCGCCGCCTCAAGCAGGAGGATGGACCCGACCTGCTCATCCAGGGATCGGGCAACCTGATCCAAACGCTGCTCGCCAACGGGCTGATCGACGAGATCCGGCTGATGTTCTTCCCGCTGTTGCTGGGCAAGGGCAAGCGGCTGTTCGGCGACAGCGCGATCCCGGCCGCCTTCAAGCTCATTAAGTCGCACGCAACCGGCACCGGCGTCATCATGGCGACCTACGAACGCGCGGGCGAGGTCAAGGTCGGGTCGTTTGTCACGGGAGAGCCGTCGGACGCCGAGCTCGAGCGGCGGAAGAACTGGAAGTAGCAGGACCTGGGTTCCTCGCCCCACGATGAAAGATCGACCCCCACTCCGTCGCTGCTTCGCAGCGCCACCTTGTATCTACACGAGAGAGATTTCGTGGGATTAGAGCGATTGAGCCAAGGTCCGGGTGGCCGCCCGGACC